>LFSE01000121.1 GCA_001513075.1 Clostridiales bacterium DTU074
CCTGCTGAAAAGGTGCATCCCCTTTCCTTGACCTCCTGATTATATCCGTTGGGCAATGATTCAATGAATTTATCGGCACACACCAGCTTGACCGCCCTCCTGATATCGTCGTCGGTTATGGCTTCGTTTCTTAAACGTATGTTGGAGTTTATATCCCCTGAAAACAAAAAGACATCCTGCATAACAACCGCTATCTGCCGTCGCAAATCCTTTAAATTGTATTCCTTTATATCAACGCCATCGATCAGAATCTGTCCCTTCTGAATATCATAAAACCTGGCCATCAGATTTATAATAGTCGATTTGCCTGAGCCGGTGTGTCCTACAAAAGCAACAGTTTGGCCTGGTCGGATTTTAAAGCTTACATCTTTAAGCACCCAATCACCTTCATTGTAATAAAACCATACATTTTTGAACTCGATCTCTCCCTCGATTCTGTCTATGTGCATTCCCTTATCCATATCCTCGAGCATCTCACGATTGTCCAAAATATCAAAAATGCGCTCTGCCGAAACTATGGCTGACTGGATGGATGTATATATATCGGCAATCTCGTTTATCGGTGAAAAGAATTCCTTGACGTAGTTAATAAATGCATATAGAACACCGATTTCCAAATAACCACCAACAACCGTTCCTGCTGAATACCATATCAACAGGGCTATGGTAAGGGTATTTATAACCTCGATTATAGGCCTGCACAAGCTGTGCAGTATCAGTTCCCGCAGACTGGTATCAAAATACTCCTTGTCAAGCTTTTCAAACTCCTCAAACTTCTCTTTCTCCCGATGGAATATACGGACCAGTTTCATACCCGATATATTTTCAGCCAGAAAACCATTGAGCCTCCCAATGATGGCTTTCATCTTTATAAAGTTTTTTCTGGCTGCTTTCCGATATACAATGGTTACGACTGCTATTAAAGGTATGCTGCATATGCTTATCAGTGCCAGGTCTTTGTTAATCGTAAACATGGTAATTATTATACCGATTATCATTATGATATCCTTAATTGAATTGACCAATACACCCGAAAATATATCGTTCAGGGCTTCAACATCGTTTGTGACCCGTGTAAGGATTCGGCCAGATGAATTCCTGTCAAAGAATTTAATGGACATGTTCTGAATATGGGTAAAAAGTTCATTTCGTATATCAAACATTATCTTCTGGCCAATGTAGGTCAAAATATAAGTCTGGGAATAGCTGAGCCCGGCTCCAATCGCCACCACTGCAAAATATAATAGGCCTACATACAGGAATACATCGGGGGCGTTTATCCCTACGGCCAGATAATCATCAATAATATATTTAATTATATACGGCTTTACAATTACGGATACGTTGATCAATACAGCAAATATTATACTCAGCGTCAACAATGGCAGATAGGGTTTAAAATACCTCAACAGCCTCAGTATTAGGCTTCCCCTGCTTCTTTGTTCTATGTTCCCATCAATTCCACGGTCATATTGCATTTCGATCGTTACCTCCCAATCTTGTATTGCCCCAAACGGTTAAACTACATGTCCAAGCCCGGATTCGCTTTCAAACGGCCGGAAGCGTAATAATCCCGTTCCTTTTTTATCTGGGATTGATACAGACGATAATACGCCCCTTTCATCTTCATCAGTTCATCGTGGGTGCCCCTTTCTATAATACGGCCATCATCCATAAAAATAATCTGATCAGCATATCTTACAGACGATACTCTGTGTGCTATAATAATACCCGTTTTTCCCTTCAGAACCTCTTTGAGATTATTCAGTATCTTCTCCTCGGTCTTGGTATCCACAGCCGACAGGCTGTCATCCAGTATCAGGATAGACGGATCCTTTATTATTGCCCTGGCAATGGATACCCTTTGTTTTTGGCCGCCCGAAAGGGTTACTCCCCTTTCACCCACCACCGTCTCAAATCCATCCGGGAAAGTTAGTATATCATCATATATGCCGGCCATCTTTGAAGCCGTTACAACCTGCTCATCCTGATATATGGGTCTGAAAAACTCTATATTGTTCCTTACTGACGTGGAAAACAAAAAATTATCCTGGGGTGCATACCCAATGTTTTCCCTCAACACGTCCAACGGAATATGGTTAATATCCTTTCCGTCTATAAAGATGTGTCCATCTTCAACATCATACAGCCTCAAAAGGAGATTGGCTAGTGTGGTCTTACCGCTGCCTGTCGTGCCCAAAATCCCCAATATTTCCCCTTCTCTGATTCTTAGGTTGATCTCCTTTAGGGCTTTTTCCACAGAGCCAGGATATGTAAAATCCAGATTTCTTATTTCGATATCCCCACTCAATCTGTCAAATTTATAAGAAGCGTAAGCTGGTTGTCTCTTTTCCCAGTTCTTTTTCATCATAGCTTCCGGAACAACTTCTATGCTCCTGGAGCCCATTTCGCTGCTTTCCTGAAATATCCTGTCCAGTCGTCCGGCTGATGCCATACCTCGTTGCCATATCTCGATAACCCTGCTTATGCTCACTATTGGTCTCATAATTATCATCACATACGAATTAAAGGCAATATAATCTCCCAGGGAAATACTCCCTCTGGTGACCAATTGGCTGCCGTATATGATAAAAAACACAATGCTTACACCAAACATAAACTGGGTAAGCGGCCAAAAAGCAGCGGAAACCCTGGTCAACCGCATATGGGTATCAACCCTGGCCTGGCTGTATCTCAAAAAGTCCTCAACTTCCTCCTCTTCCTGTGCAAAGGCTTTTATTACCCTAATCCCGGATATGTTTTCCTGCACCTTTTCGGATATTTGTGCAAAGGCCTTTTGAACAGCCGTGAATCTCTCCCGTATCTTTTTTCTCAGTCTGTATAATACTAAAACAATAAAGGGTGCTGGTAAAAGAGCCATCATTGTCAATACCGGACTTATAGTCCTCACCATAATTGCAATCGATATTGTATTGACTATCACTCCGTCAAGCACCGCGGTAAAACCGAACCCAAATGTCCTCCTGATCGCCTGAATATCATTGATAGCATAAGCTATAAGATCCCCGGTTTTGTTGTTATCATAAAATGTGGTCGGCAGAGTTTGCATATGAGCGAACAATTTCTCCCGAAGATAGCATTCCAAATACCTGCAATTCCCCACCAAAAAGTATCTCCATGTAAACCGGAATATAAAAGCTCCAAAAGCCGCCGCGATCAGAATAAGGAGGTATCGGCCGACAACCGATAAGGGCATTTTATTATTCAGACTGTCGGTTATAAAGCCGAGTATACGCGGTATTAAGGATGTTATAAAAGATGTGATAACAAGGAATACTATTCCTATCATATACCTCCATTTAAACCGCTTTATAAAATCCCAGAGAATTTGCTTTACTCGCATGCTACTTCACCTCATAAATAAATTTGCGCATTTCCTGGTTTCCATGCTGCTATCATGAAGACTCCCGAATTATAAACTCCGACCCCAGCACTGAGAGCGCCTCTATATTACCTTCGTCAATTATCTTTAAAATCATTTCGGCTGCCTTAAATCCCATATCATAAAGGGGCAACTCAATGGAAGAGAGGGGTGGATGGATAAGCTCAAAGAATTTAGAAGAACCCACGGCAACTATGCGTATATCCTGTGGAATTTTAATGTCCAGCATATGACATGCTTTTACAGTCAGCATCCCAAACCTGGGCGACGCTGCCAATATCGCATCCGGTCGACAAACCCTGTTCTCCAACAAGCGGATTATGGATGAACACACTTCATTGTTATCAAAAGTGCCAAGGACGATAAACTCATCCTTGACATCATATCCGTGGTGAATGAGGGCATTCTTAAAGGCTTCAAGCCTTCCGTCATTAAGGCGCCGTGGCACGGGTCCGGCATATGCTATATTCTTTACCCCTTTGGATTTAAAATATCCTATTACATCCTTGATGTGATCAAGATGATCGGTACAAACTTCCCCAACTCCCCTGCCGGAGGGATGAGTGCTTACGATAACATAGGGAATACCCAAACTATCCATGTATTCCATTTCTTCATCGCCAACGGCGGCAAAGGCAAAGATAATCCCATCTATCCTGGTCGAATTATAATATTTTATGAATTCGGCATCTTTTATTGAATCGTATTTGTTATATAAAAGATTGACCGAGTAATTGCGTTCCTGCAGTCCGTCTCTGATGCCTTCCAGGACCTTCATGAAGTAGAAATTGGTAACATTTCTGTCGGTAACTATGCCTATTGACATGGCTCTTTTCAGCTTCATCCCCCGGGCAATCTGGTTAGGATGATAATTCAGCTTTTTTACTGCATCGAGCACTGCCTGACGTGTTTCGGGCCTTATCTTAACCCCCTTAACATCGTTCAGTATATATGATACGGTAGCCTGGGAAACCCCGGCCTCCCTTGCCACATCCTTGCTGGACACCGAAACCTTTCGCTTCATATCACACCACCTTATCCAGCACAATATTTATACGTATAAATATTTATACGTATAAATAATAAAGCATTTAGATATTTTTGTCAACCAAATTCGGAGATTATTTCCCGGGCCTATAAGCAATCATATATCAGGAATCATTTGACACATTCCTGCTTATACTGCTTATTACACAAAAAACAATTTATTCTTACAAAAAAATCGGGATGAGCATTATCCCGATCAAAATAAATAAAAAAATCGAAAGTGAAGCACTGAAGCAAGACATTAGCTTGTCAAACCCAGCATTATTCTGTCATCATCAAATTTCTTGCGAGCAGCACATTCAAACATATCCACCAGTTCATCCACCGTAAGCAAAGCCTTATCGGCACCCCGTATATCCAGAACCACCTTTCCTCCGTCCATCATTATAAGCCGGTTACCCATTTTTATAGCATATTCCATATTATGGGTAATCATAAGGGTTGTTATCCCCTTCTGAAGTACGATCTCTTCTGTCAGATCATTTATAAGCCTAACGGTGGACGGATCCAGGGCAGCCGTATGCTCATCAAGCAAAAGGAGTTTCGGCTTGACCATGGTGGCGATAAGCAGGGTTATAGCCTGACGCTGTCCCCCGGAAAGCAATTTCACCTTTGTATTCATGCGATTCTCCAATCCCAGTCCAAGTTCGGCCAGCTTCACCCTGAATTCCTTTCTCAGTTTATCGTTTAATCCCCACTTAAGCCCTCTCTTCTTATTTCGGCAAAGAGCCAGCGACAAATTTTCCTCTATGGTCATAGATGGAGCGGTACCCATCAAGGGATCTTGGAAAACCCTTCCAATAAAGCTGGCTCTTTCATATTCCGGCAATCTGGTGATATCCTGATCATCAAGCTCTATTGACCCTTCATCAAGGGGAAACACACCGGCTATGACATTCAAAAGGGTTGACTTTCCCGCCCCGTTACTTCCGATGATGGAAACAAAATCACCATCATATATCTCAAGATTTATGTTGCTAAGCGCAACATTTTCGTTTACCGTTCCTTTGTTAAAAATCTTGCTTACATTTTTTAACTTTAACATAATACAATCCTCCTACGAAGACGCAATACGAAGCAGATTCTTTATCCTCGGTGTACTTAAAGCAATGATCACCAGGATGGTAGTCAATAACTTAAGATCAGTGGCCGCAAAGCCCAATCTCAAAGCAATTCCAATACTCAGTCTGTAAATAAAGGATCCCAGCAAAGCCGCAAATGTAGCGAGACCAACGCTTCTTTCCCCAATAATCATCTCCCCTATTATCACGGAAGCCAAACCTGCCACGACGGTCCCTATCCCCATACCTATATCAGCAAAACCCTGATATTGGGCCACCAGCCCACCCGAAAGGGCTACCAGCCCGTTCGACATGGATAAGCCCAGGGTCTTCATTGCATCGGTATTAATTCCCAATGACCGGGCCATATCCGGGTTATTACCAGTTGCTCTAAGGGCAAAACCAAGTTGAGTTTTTAAAAAGCTGTCAAGAAGAATCTTTACCACAACGACTGCAACCACAAAAGCTGAAATGAACCCCCATCGCCGAGGTATGCCCAGTACTTCCTCGAGGTATGTGAACATTGTTTTTGCGTTTAACAGGGTTACATTTGCCTGTCCCATCACACGGAGATTTATGGAATACAGGGCTGTCATGGTTAAAATACCTGCAAGCAGGCCGGATATCTTTGCCCTGGTATTAAGAAAACCGGTAATAAAGCCCGCAATCATGCCGGCCATTAAAGACAGCACCAACGCTAAAAATGGGTTGCCACCATTAAATATTATGATGGAAGCCACCGCTGCCCCCAGCGGAAAGCTCCCATCAACCGTTAAATCCGGAAAATCAAGCACTTTAAAAGTGATATAAACACCCAGCGCCATTATTCCGAATACAAGGCCTTGCTCGGCTGAAGTAAGAAATAAATTTAACAAAAATATCACCTCATACTATTCGATAACCTCTTCCGCTTCTGCGAGCATATCCTCCGATATAGTCAGTCCAATGGTTTCTGCAGCTTTTTTATTAACTATCAAGGTAACATTTTTGGCTTTCTCTATAGGTATATCCTGAGGCTTTTTGCCCTTAAGAACTTCCACGGCTATAGCCCCGGTCTGTTTTCCCAACTCTCTGTAATCTATTCCCTTGGTTGCTATGGCCCCGGCATCCACCTGACCCCGTTCCGAACCAATGACCGGTATCTTATTTTCGTTGGCGATCTTAATTACAGCTCCAATAGAAGAAACTATCGTATTGTCGGTGGGAACATAAATGGCATCGACCCTGCCCATCAAGGATTGGGTGGCCTGACTTACTTCGTTGCTGTTACTCACAGCCGCTTCTACCAAAGTTAGCCCCAACTCACCCACAATTTCCTTGGCCATCTCCACCTGGACCTTGGAGTTGATTTCCCCGCTGTTGTACAGTATTCCAAGCCTTTCTGCATCGGGAACCAGCTCTTTTACCAGCTTTATCTGCTCATCCACCGGATTTATATCGGTTGTGCCGGTTACATTGCCACCTGGCTTATCCAGGCTTTCAGCCAGGCCCGCCGATACCGGATCGGTAACAGCCGTTATGAGTATGGGTATATCCTTTGTAACATTGGCCGCAGCCTGGGCTGCCTGCGTAGCGATGGCCAGTATCATATCCACCTTTTCATCGGCAAATTTTCTGGCTATGGTCTGGGCATTGTTAACATCGCCCTGGGCATTTTGATAATCGATCTTTATGTTCTTGCCATCCTCATAGCCAGCTTCCTTAAGAGCTTCGATAAAGCCCTCCCGTGCGCTGTCAAGAGCAGGATGTTCAACCAACTGAGATATGCCAATTGTAACCACCTTTCCGGAAGACGCACCGCTGCAGGCAATGACGCCAATCAAAAGAAGTGAAAGAGACAGAAGAAAAATGCCTACCTTTTTTAACATTAAAAAAACCTCCTTCAATAATATTGACGGAGGGAAATAGCAAATAAATATGAATATTCTATTTTCCCTACCGTGCTACCGTTTTACTTATCATATGATAGCATATTATACTATCGAATTCAAGACGGTGTAACACTATGTTTTTGTGAATATACTTTATTTTGATTTATATATTGCCCCTATCAAAATTCGCTTACGCTCAGACATTGGTTCCGGCTTCCCTCCGCTTCGCTAACAGGTTCTAAGCCTTTTCGCGAGGCGAGTCCCATAGCATTCTTCAATGAAATAAATAAAAGAAAAGTGCATCAAAAAAAACAGCTCCTGCTTATACGGGAACTGTAAAATGGCTTCTCACCACTATGTCATAAGCTTCTGAATAAATATAATGGATAAACGTTGTTCGCCTCAACCGAGTATCATACATCATCACACTGCCCCTTTATTGAATTTGGAATATCTTAATCGAACATATGTTTGCATTGCAAAGAATATTATGGTAAAATGTGAATGACGATTTTTGGGGAGGTTGCCTTTTATGGATTTACATACAAAGCTTAAGATTTTGGGGGCCGCCGCCAAATATGATGTATCCTGTTCGTCTAGCGGAAGCTCCCGGAAGAACAGAGATGGCGGTTTGGGCAATGCCAGCTTGCCGGGGATCTGCCACAGCTGGTCCGATGATGGGCGATGTATATCTTTGCTTAAGATACTGCTTAGCAATTGCTGTGTATTCAACTGCCTGTACTGCATAAACCGGGCATCGGCTGAAACGCCTCGTGCAACATTTACTCCTACTGAGATAGCCCAGCTTACCGTTAACTTCTACAAAAGAAATTACATCGAGGGCTTATTCTTAAGTTCTGCGGTATACAAAAATCCCGACCATACCATGGAACTTATACTCAACACCGTAATAAAGCTAAGGAAGGAATACCGTTTCAACGGTTATATTCACGTCAAGGCCATTCCGGGAGCAGACCCCCTGCTGATTGAGGAAACGGGCAAATACGTGGACCGCATGAGCGTCAACATCGAACTCCCGTCAAATCACGGGCTTAAGCTCCTGGCTCCGCAAAAAAATAGAGATTCAATATTAAAGCCTATGGAATTCATCCATACAAGGATACTCCAAACCAGAGAGGAGAAGAAGCTGTTCAGAAGTGCCCCTTCCTTCGTTCCGGCAGGTCAAACCACACAGCTGATTGTGGGAGCGACCATGGATCACGATCTAAAGATTCTTCGCCTGTCTGAAAACCTGTATAGGCGGTTTTCTTTAAAAAGGGTGTACTATTCGGCTTATGTACCTGTAACCCGACACCCCAACCTGCCGGATATCGCCAATCCTCCCTTGCTTAGGGAACACAGGCTTTACCAGGCCGATTGGCTCCTAAGATTCTACGGCTTTACCACCACGGAATTGCTGGATGAAAAGCGACCCCATCTCGATGCGGAGTTGGATCCAAAGTCAGCCTGGGCCCTTCACAATCTTCACCTTTTTCCGGTTGAGGTTAACACAGCTGACTATGAATTGCTTGTCAGGGTACCGGGAATAGGAGTAAAATCCGCCAAGCGAATTGTTATGGCCAGAAAACATCACACCATCGGCTACGAAACCTTGAAGAGATTCGGCGTAGCTCTAAAAAGAGCGCGCCACTTTATAACGTGCCGGGGCAAATATTACGGCGAAAGAAATATTTCACTAACAGGCCTTAGAGATTTATTGACATCCGAAGTTGCAAGAAAGCGGAATACCATTCCAACGGGCGAACAGCTAACATTCCAAGCCCTCTATCCTCACGCCTTTACCGACAATGATGTCTATACTATAATAAGCGGGGAGATTTAGAAATGATCCATTATATCTACGATGGAAGCTTTGAAGGGCTGTTAACAGCAATTTATGAAGCCTACAGTCGTCATGAACAGCCGGAAAAGATCCTCAAGGGTAATTGTCTGCAAGACAGCCTTTTTGTCAAGTATGTATTTATAGAAACCGATGAACAAAAGGCCCGAACAGTCTATGATGCGGTTAAGCAGAAGATCTCTCCCGACGCTGCAAAAAACATACTCTATGCCTTTCTATCAGAGAATAAGGAAGCGGGTACCGCAATATATCAATATCTGAAGCTGGGATGGAGGATGGGTAAAAGAGTGGACTCTGCCATAGCCGACCCATGGGTTTTTAAAGTACACAGCCTGCGCAGAAAAGTAAGCGGGGAAGCCGGCAGGATGCTGGGTTTGATACGCTTTCAACTGTTAAGCAGCGGTGTATATTATGCTTCCATTGAGCCGGATCACAATATACTGGGTATCATTGCCCACCATTTTAAACAGAGGATACCCGGTCAGGATTGGATAATCCACGATGTAAAAAGGGCTTTGGCCGCCATCTATCATGATAACCAATATTTCATAGTCCCCTTTGAATTCAACGGCCCCCTGCCTTTAGACCAAAGTGAAATGGACTATCAAAACCTATGGAAGGAGTATTTTAAGGATATTGCCATAAAAAGCAGGATTAACCCCAAATTACAACGACAAAACATGCCTTTGCGGTATTGGAAACATCTGATTGAAAAGCCCGGTGCAGCAAAAGACCTTTGATTTAACAACACCCCCACCGGTTTTACACAAAAAAATACACAGCACGATGCCGTGTAAAGAAAGCAGAAGATGTTATTCTTTATTGCAGGATTCTCCTTCCCCACACAAAGGTTCGCTGATAGTACCCCGAATCAAGAGTATCTATTCTTACATATTTGTTGTTGGTGGAGGAAGCGTGAATGAATTTCCCGTCTCCTATGTAAATTCCTACATGATCGCTTAAGTCGTCGTCTGCTATGGTGTCGAAGAATACCAAATCTCCTTTTTTAAGCTCCTGACGGGATAATTTGGGGTAATTGTTGTTATACCCTTGTTCCTTTGCGGTGCGCAGAAGCGTTATTCCGAAATTTTTGAATATGAAGTATGTAAATCCTGAACAATCAAATGCTTCCGGACCCGACGCACCGTATTTATAAGGAGCACCCAGGTATTGATGGGCAAAGGCTATAATCGAATCAATCAAAGAGTTACCCGAGTCCCCACGGCTTACGCTTCCATTCCCCGAGGAAGCATCTGAGCCAAACAGCTTTGCGCGTGTGTTTTTCCCCACAATACCATCCACAAGCAGACCATTGGCCTTTTGAAATGCAATAACCGCCGCATGGGTTTTAGGACCGAATATACCATCAACGTTACCGCAATTGAACCCCAACTCGTTTAGCCGTTTTTGTAAAGTCGCCACATCGGTCCCCCGATCTCCCTGACGCAGGGTCCTGGATATTGACGCCCCGCTGCCTGAGCTGCCCGAAGAAGCCGACCTCCCGCTGCCCGAATTGTTATCGCCATATAGCTTGCCCAACGTTTTCGGTCCGGCTATTCCGTCGGGCACCAGATTATTTGCCTTTTGATAATCGATCACGGCTTTTTGGGTAATCGGACCAAAAATACCATCGGCTCGATCAGAAAGAAACCCTAACTCAATTAGGGCCTGCTGTAATGCTACCACTTCAGGCCCCCTGCTGCCCATCTTGAGAATGATGTTTTTCGCATACGCCATGCCGGGGAAAGAAACAAATGCGGTTATCACAAGGACAAGTGAAAAAAATACACACGCAATACGCACCCTTTTTTTCATAGCAGCTGCACCCCCTTGTCCCCTTCATTATATTTCTTGTCCAGCAAATAATCAAACCATCATAATGGCCAAAATAAGGGATATAGGTGCTTATTCGATATTTATTACATATTTGTTACGTAATTATTGCATTTGCTTAAAAATTTGTCAATACCTTAATCCTATCTTTCGACAATACATTTCAGATCAAAGTCCAAATAATCGCAGGATACCAGGTGATAATTGATGCCATCAATAAAGCCTTCGGTTACATTATTTAAGCTTGAGCCGTGAAGATGTCCAAATACAACATGGCTTACGGGAAATTCCTTCAACAGATGGGCCATTTGGTTTTCTTCCCCCTTCTCATCAAAGGGAGGATAATGCAGGAGCACAATAATTTCACCGGCGCCTTGTGCACTGGACAGCGACAATTTCAACCTTTGAATTTCCCTGCTGAATATCTTAATATCATGCTGAAGGTCTTCGCTCTCTTCAAAGATCGCCCAGCCTCTCGTTCCGCAGAAGGCAATTCCATTCAGCATAACGCTGTCATTCTGAATCGCAAACATACCGGGAGGCAATATGTTCCTGACCCGGGATATAGATGCCCACCAATAATCATGGTTTCCCTTTATGATTATCTTACGGCCGGGCAATTCGCCGATACTGTCGAGATCGGGTTTGGCCTCTTCCAGCTCCATTGCCCAGCTTATATCCCCCGGTATAAGGACTATATCTTCATGGGTAACCTTGTTTATCCAATTAGCCCTTATTCTATCCCAATGATGGATCCAATGCGGACCAAATATTTCCATAGGTTTAGGCCGAAAACTTGACAGATGAAGATCCCCGATTGCGAATATTCTCACCTTTGCATTCTCCTTATGAAAAAACCATGGTGCAGCGCATCACGGTTTTTTCAAATATAATCATCAGCTTCATTATACAGGCGTAAACAAACTTATACCAGCCCTCTTTTTGAAAACTCCTGAATAACTTTCTCAAAGACATCCTGGGAAGTCTTTGAAATATCATCAATGGTCAGGCTGATATAATTACTGTTGTTTTTCATGTAGTAATCCTTGAGAGCCGCAGTCCTTTCATGATACTCATCCAGGCGTTTTATTATGACTTCCTCATTGTCATCATCCCGAATTCGCAACGGTACTTTACAAGCCGGACATTCGCTATATCCCTGGCTTACATGGTATATCCTCCTGCAATTGGGACAAATCCTTCTGCCCAATAAACGGTGCAGGATCACCTCCCGGGTAACGTTTAGATCCAGGACGATATCAATCTTCATCCCCAATGAATTCATCATTTGATCCAATGCCCGCGCTTGTTCTGTTGTACGGGGATAACCATCGAATATTATCCCTTTTACGTTTTCAAGCCTTTTTAACCTATCTTCCACCACACGATTGGTTACGTCATCTGAAACCAACTTTCCTTCCTTTACAACCTGGACCTCCTGATACAACGGGTGTTCAGGCTGTTTAAGTATATCGCGGAACAGATCTCCTGTAGATATGTGAATCAGACCAAAGCGGTTTGTCAAGTGTTGCGCCTGGGTTCCTTTCCCGGATCCCGGCGGTCCGAGTATAACAATATTCATAACAATGATCCTCCTTGTGTTTTTATTTGCCTATCTTACTATAATTATAATATTTATATTTTATCATAAGCCGGGGTTTATAATACCCAATCAATTATACAACAGGCTTACCTGTTGAGGTAACCCGGGAAAGCAAGTCTAAAAGTACATTTTTCCCCTTAAAACCATGTTTTTTAGTAATCCTTTGCAAGTCTTTTTCTGCCAAAGCTTAATTTAACGGTTAGCACCCGATCGGTGGAAAAAATCCTTCCGGCGATAACGATCAGAACAACAAACACCACCAGCATGTAGATAATTCCGTAAAAAACAATATCGTAATTGCCGAGCAGTATGTTCTGGGAAGCAATAAACGGATGGCTGAAAGGTATAAGCATTATTAATACCCTTACCGGCAGTGAAAGAGAGTTTATATCAGAAAACATGGATATAAAATAGGGAATCATGACAAGAAATATAAGGGGCAGTATCATGGTCTGGGCGCTCTTTAAGTCCTCCACCAAAACACCAAGTATAATCGCCAGGCCAAGGGCACACAATATTGCCAAAAACAATGATATCCCCAACAATATGAAATCATTCGGCTTAAATTGAAGGCCTAGTTGCTGGATTAATTCCCCGGCTTGCCCATCGCTTGGAATATTCCCCATAAGGCTGCCCATATAATATCTGAACCCTAACATGTACACACCAGCCGATATTAACCCGACCAAACCTGAGGCAACCATCTTGGCAATGACAATATAATTTCTGCTTATGGGAACGGTAAGGAGTGTTTCCAGGGTTTTGTCCTGCTTTTCCAAAGCGATAGCCGACAGCACCATCTGAGAGGAATAAAGGATTATCATCATGAGGATAATAGGGACGAATATTGACTGGGAATAGACAAAGCTGCTTACCTCGGCAGCCGAACCGGCTGCCATTTTACCCTTAACAATAACAAAATCCCTGCTTTTTATCGGATTTTTTAGATTCTCCGGCTCTATATCGGGAAACTTTTCCTTCAAAAAGTTATTTGAAAGGTACCTGTTGATTTCCCCGATTACCCCCTCGACCAAAGCGGTACCGGCTGAACTGCTAATCGAAAAACTGCGGATATATGTATAGGTCTCTATATCCTTGAACTGAAACTGGGAGGCCGCTTCGCCAAATCCTTCAGGAATGACTATAAGCAGATCTATATTATTTGCGTTGGCATATTCTATAGCCGATGATTTATCCCTTTCTTCCAAAAGATTCACCTTAAAACCAGCAAGGGATAAATTGTCTGTTAATAGGCCGGATTCCTGCGAACCGTCAAGATCAACGATATAAACATCTCTTTCGGCAGCTACCTTTTCGATTTCCGACTTTGCAATCACACCGATAAAATAAAACAAGCCGGTGGTAAACAGCAAGGATATTACAATTTGAAGAGTGATCATTTCTTTAATCTCTTTTTTGAGAAGATTAATGAATTTATTCATTGTACCAGCCTCCTAAAGACTTCCTCCAGATTCTGAGCAGAATATTCCTGCTTTAATATTTCTGGCTCACCGATTTCCAGTATTTCACCTTTATCTATAATTGCCACTCTGTCAGACAGAAAATCGATCTCCAGCATGTTATGCGATGAAAGAAGCACCGAGGTCCCTTCCTGAACAAAACTTCTTATAATTTCCCGAATCTCCAGAGAATTTATCACATCCAGGCCCGAGGTCGGCTCATCCAGTATGGCAAGCCTGGGTTTGGTCATCAGCGCCCTTGCAAGCAAAAGCTTCCTTACCATACCCTTGCTGTAAGTACCAACCTTATCCTTTAACCTGTCTTTAAAACCAACAATTTCAACCGCTCTTTCAACATATTCATCAAATTCATGTTTGTCCGCAGCGTAAAACCTTGCCATAAATTTTAAATAATCCATACCCGTAAGGTTTTTATACGCCCCTGCTTCCTCGGGCAGGTATGTTATTTCCTCCCTTATTCTTTTGGGCTCCTTTTTCAGATCCAAACCCATCACCTCCACCCTTCCGCCGCTAAAGGAAAGGAGGGTGGCTACGATCCTCAGAGTAGTCGTCTTTCCTGCGCCGTTGGGCCCTATCAGGGCGAATATTTCTCCTTTTTTTACCTCAAAGCTGATACCCTTTAATGCTTCCCTCTTTCCGTAATTCTTCTTCAAATTTTCAACACGCAGAATAATCTCATCCATAATAGCATTATCCTCCCAACGTATTTATATAGCGGTCCCGTCATGCCCAGCGGGCACCAGCAAGTCTGGATGCGTCATTTGACGAGAATTCGGCTTACCCCTTCTTGCTATATACGCCTGTTATACTAAATTAAGACAGAATGCATTAAATCCATATTGGCTTCCAAAAAAGAAAAATAAATAAAGGATATGAAGATTTTATCACAATTAGGCAAAAAATACAATTGAATATATGCCCACTTTTACCCCATCGGGCATGACAAAGCTTTATAAATTTTTAAGATTTCTATATAAAATTTTATAGTATAATCCATATAGAATAGTCATGATTTGAGCTTACCCTGCCGTTTTTGCCGCCGTAATCCCATGCTGCCAAATTAACAAATCGGCATGTTTTTCATATTGGTTAATACGGTAAATCCAAGGATAGGCATTAAATGCATAATACTTGCCGTTGTGTAACTGGGCAGGTAATATTATTGCTTTACAGAAACTAATGGAGGTTTGAAAATGAAGCAGCAAGACCTGAATAAGAGCGACTTCAAAGAATTATTAGGCAGATACAAACACCTTTCTCTAGCGTCGCTGTATGGTTTTGCCCAGATATTTTTTCAATACTGTGAGCGAACAGTACAGCCTAAATACTATATGTATTCACCGCTGGATGATCACATCCCATTCATTAAGTATTTCGTTATTCCCTACCTTTTCTGGTTCATATATATGGGCATTGCATTCTTATACCTCGGTTTGGTATCTAAAAAGGATTATTATCTGCTGTGTACATATATGTTTGGTGGAATGTATCTATGTTATGTTCTTTACTTAATATTCCCCAACGGCCAGCAGTTAAGACCAATAATAACCGAAAACGACATATTTTCAAGAATGATCAAACACATTTATGCCACCGATACCCCAACCAATGTTGCTCCCAGCATACACGTTTATAACTCCATAGCTGTACATGTTGCTCTAACCAATTCCCCCGGATTCAAGAAAAAACCGCTGGCCAAACTGGCATCGCTGGTGTGTATGCTGTCCATCTGTGCCTCTACCCTTTTTATAAAACAGCACTCCATCAAGGACGTCATGTGGAGCATAGTATTGGCGGCAGCATTATATCCCATTGCATACCTTTTGCCCAAACGGATGGATATTAAACGCCCGGTTACAGCGGAGGCAAAGGATATGGCGTTTAAGTGAGCGAATATGTTAGGATAGGCTTATCAGACACTGGGTAGCCAATTGCAACACTGGGCAGCTAACTTCAAAAAAAAAGGGCTTTTCAGCCCTTTTTATTCTTGTTTGCTCACCATTTGTTTTCTGTATTTTTCGGCATCCCAGTTTTTAATCCTATCTATGTCCCGGCTGCTCATGGTGCTGAGCTTTAGTCCATTTCGTTCCACCTGATCGATGACATAAAGATATGCAGTCAAAGTTTCCTCAATGGTTTTTGCCTCGTTATATCCGGTCCTGTAAATAACCTGACCGGTACCAGTGTCTATGTTGATCTTGTTGCTTATCTCGTTTATAGCGATCTGATCGCTGTCCAAATAGACTATCTGATCGGGATAGAGAACCTTTTCCTTAAAATCCAAATCTGCTGATTTTTTGCGAATGTAATTCCGTGTAAACTCGGTTTTTCCCTCAAATTCCGAATCCCCGCGCATCTCCAGCTTTATCTCGGGATATGGTTCGGAAATATTGAAATATTCCTTTATCATGTTGTTTACCCTGGCATGGAGTTCAATACATTCCTCAGCATCATCAGCGGTAACGACCAAGCCATGGTTCTGCATGAATATAACCTGCGGGAAAACTCCATGCTCTTTTGTATATTCATCTATCTTCTGCTTTATTCTATAAGTCAGATAAAAGCCTGGCATTGTATAGGGCAACCATATTCGGGGGATCCCAGACGGTTCCATAACCCTGTCCATCATTTCATTTCCATTCACCGCACAGCACAGAATATTGGCGTACACCGGATGGGTATGAATTACAAACTTCTTCAAAATGGAGTGGAAACCAACCTCAACGGAAGGCCGTAATTCCTTGTATCCCTCCAAATGCAGGGTATTCTGTTTTATCAGTTCAGCCCCTTCTTTTTCAAATGTCACATCATCTTTTTCTTCCGTTGCATCAAAGTATTCTATAACGTGCCTGTAATTAACAACCGCAAAGCCATCCTCTGCCGTCACCTGATCCAGCCTGAACCCCGAAGCTTTTATGAGCATCAGTTCCCGATCAATCTTTACTGAAGTATTGCCGCCTCCGCCCTGAACGATATCGGGATGCGACCCGACAGCCTTAGATATTCTCTCCAAACCTTTTAAGGCTATATCCATCATATTATCCCTTCTTTCACTATGAATGGCACCAGCACACATTAAATTCCGAGCTTCTTTAGGCGCAACAGCTCATTTGATGTGAAATTGTTCTTCACAACATGTCCTCTTAACGGCACAATTTTCTCGTGAATGGCATCAATGATCCAATCCGCTTGAGGGAAGAAAAACTCCTCCAGTTCATGAGCGGGAGTAATCCAATTTCTGGCACCAACCACAACGGGCGGTGCATCCAGATAATCAAATGCAAGTTCGCCTATGGTCTGGGCAAAGTCCTTAAGGTGAGAGCTTCTCTCACATGCATCTCCTGTAACGATAATCCTTCCCGTTTTCTTGACCGACTCCAGAACCTTTTCATAGTTAAAAGGCACAATACTCCTGGCATCGATAATTTCTGCGGACATACCGTATTTCTCTTCCAATATTTTAGCCGCATCCAGGACCCTGTATAGCGTGGCTCCCACCGTCAAAATGGTAATATCCTTTCCTTCCTTCTTTATATCCGGTTCACCTATTGGAACTTCATAATATCCTTCCGGCACTCCCTCCGGATGGAAGAGCTCTCCCACATCGTAAATCCTCTGACTTTCAAAGAAAAGCACAGGATCGGTACCCATTAAAGCCGCATTCATAAGCCCTTTAGCGTCGTAAGGAGTGGCAGGGAACACCACCTTCAGCCCAGGTATGTGAGCCGCCAGAGACGTCCAATCCTGGGAATGCTGAGCACCGTATTTGGAACCTATTGATATTCTCAGAACCACCGGCATCTTCAAAACTCCTGCGCTCATTGCCTGCCACTTGGCCAGCTGGTTAAATATCTCATCGCCGGCTCTTCCCATAAAATCAGCGTACATAAGCTCAGCAATCACCCTGCCGCCCGACATGGCATATCCTACAGCCGAAGCAACAATGGCAGCTTCAGAGATGGGGGCATTGAAGAAGCGATGATAAGGCAGGGATTCTGTCAATCCTCTGTACACCGCAAAAGCTCCGCCCCAATCCCGATTGTCTTCACCATAGGCAATCAAGGTAGGATCTACATAAAATTTGTCCAATACAGCTTCAAATATGGCATCGCGCAGCTGAAATACCCTTGCCTTGGATACCGGCTTTCCATCCTGAATCCCAACCCGGATCTTCCTTTTAATCTGCTGTACCCTGGGATTATCCTCCTTGGGAATTAACACTTTGCATTCCCCGTCCTCCATCTTCTCAATCCTTTGGTTGGAAAACATCAGATCTCCTATGGCATTGGGATTGGCATACAAATTCATTCTCGGCGATACATTTTCATCAACCGCAAGCTTGTATATATCAAGAATCATATTTTTGGTTTGCTCAAGTATTGCATCCAGCTCATCCTCAGTCGCTATTTGGGCATCTACAAGCTGCTTCCTGTATGCTATCAGGGAATCCTGCTCAACCCAGGCATCGACTTCCTCCTTGGTCCTGTAGCTGGAAGCATCCGAAGGCGAGTGTCCGGAGAACCTGTATGTCAGCACATCCAACAGGACCGGCCCCTTATTTTCCAACAGTATTTGCTTCTTCCTCTTTATAGCATCGATAACGGCCAGAGGATTAAAACCATCCACCCGTTCGGCATGCATCTGTTCCGGATTGATACCCGCTCCAACTCTAGCCAGTATCTGGAATCCCATTGTTTCACCGCTTGTCTGACCGCCCATACCGTACTGGTTGTTAAAGAAGTTAAATATTATGGGAAGTCCGCCTTTGTATCCTTCCTCCCACAGATATTTGAACTGATCCATGGCCGCCATATTCATTGCTTCCCATACCGGACCGCAACCCATGGAGCCGTCCCCAATGTTGGCTATTACTATACCCTTACGCTGGTTGACCTTCTTAAACAGGGCAGCTCCCATGGCAATTCCGGCTGAACCTCCGACAATGGCATTATTGGGATAAATCCCAAAGGGTGTAAAAAACGCATGCATTGATCCACCAAGGCCTTTGTTAAAGCCCGTCTCTTTTCCAAATATTTCAGCCAAAGCTCCATAAAGCAGGAAATCCATTGCCAGCTGCTTTACATCCTCACGCTTTGTCCTTTTTCCTTCCACTACCTTGAGAATTCTGCCCTCAAAGAAATTCTCCATAATATCCAGCAATTCGCTATGCGACATCTT
Source organism: Clostridiales bacterium DTU074 (assembly GCA_001513075.1). GTDB lineage: Bacteria > Bacillota > Clostridia > Caldicoprobacterales > Caldicoprobacteraceae > DTU074. The sequence goes on from LFSE01000121.1 coordinate 19,339, forward strand.
TTGTATAGCAGAGAGCCCTTTGGCTATTATCTCTCCGTGACTCCTGTGGGAACCAAATATATAGTCATCCTTATCCAGATGATATGCCTGCCCTACCGCCGATGCCTCCTGACCTATCGACAAATGTGCCGGCCCGGGATAGTTGTATTTGATGCCGTTGTATTCGCCGGTAGTCTTTACAAGCAACAGCATGTTTTCAAATTCTCTAATTATTGCCATATCCCGATAAATTCTGACAAAATCATCTTTTGAGAAGTTTGCCTTTTCTTCGTCAATGGTCTTATTATACTGATTTATGGGTATATCTTTAAACTTTACCCAACCGCTTTTTCTAACCACGTTTGGGTCGACAAAAATCTGTTTAGGCATCCTTTTTCCCCTTTCTAATTAATTTATCTTCTTCAATCATCAAAGTGGAAAATGCTTTCCCTTATAATCTCCGACACAGTTGGATGGGGGAATACCAATTCCTTTATATCCCTGACGCGTAGCTCGGTCTCAATCATAATGCCTGCCCCGTATATGATCTCGGATGAATAACTCCCGATCATATGTACGCCAATCAAATTCCTGTATTTTTTATTGATGAGCAGCTTGCATATGCCGTCCCCATCCTCGTTTTCAGCGACATACCTTCCGCTGTATCTCATGGAAAGCTTAGCCACCTCAAAATCTATGCCCTTCTCCCTGGCAGTTTCCTCAGTCTCTCCCACGCAGGCCACCTCGGGATTGGTATATATCACCGACGGGATGGCATTATAGCGAACGATATCGCGCCTGCCCAGCATATTGTTTACGCAAACCTCAGCTTCCCTGTATGCAGTATGGGCCAGCATGGACCTTCCGTTTACATCTCCGGCAGCATACACTTCGGGAATATTTGTCTTTCCCCGCTCGTCGGTTTTGATAGCACCATTCTCAATCTCCACATCTATGCTCTCCAGGCCGATATCCCGTATCGCCGGCCGTCGGCCGACGCTCATCAAAACCTTATCAGCTTTGATTTCCTCCATTTTGCCTGCAGACTCATAAACAACCGTGCCATTTTGTATTTCAACTACCCTGGAATTGAGTTTAAAGTCTACACCTTTCTTCTGGTAATTCTTAAGCAGAATCTGGGAGATTTCTCTATCGGTATTGCCAGCTATATGATCCAGCATTTCAATAACGGTAACCTTTGCACCAGCCGAATTAAAGTATGAGGCCATCTCGAGGCCTATTATACCTCCTCCCACCACCACCAGGGATTGAGGAATATTGGGTATATCAAGTATTTCCCGATTGGTAAGCACATACCCTGCCTCCATACCTTCCTTGGCCCCTGGTATAGGAGGAATAATCGGTTCTGAGCCGGTGGCAATTAACAATCTCTTGCCCGTGAAGGTCTCGTCGTTTACCTTAATGGCATATCCATCGCTGCTTCTGCCGGTTATTCGGGCATGTCCTTCAACAACATTTACATTGCTGCCCTTCAGCTGCGCCCTGACTCCTGACACCAGCACCCTGACCACCTTATTTTTCCGGCTGATCACAGCGCTATGGTCCAGCTCAACGTTCTGGGCTTTTACGCCGTATTTTTCACCGTATTTGGCATAATCAAATATCTTTGCCGAATTCAGAAGAGCCTTTGAGGGTATGCACCCTTCGTTCAGACATACACCACCCAAGGACCTCTTCTCAACAAGCAGCGTCTTTAACCCTGCCTGTCCGGCCCTGGCGGCTCCGATATACCCTGCCGGACCGCCGCCTATTACAATCAGATCATAATTCATCTTCTTCACCTCTCGCTACGCTATTTGGCCAGAAAAATGCTGAAATTCTCAAGGTTGGTTTTCAGTTCCTGTAGGAACCTGGCAGCAGGAGCCCCGTCAACAGCTCTGTGGTCAAATGTCAGGGACAATCCCATGGCGGGATATGTCACCAGCTTATCCCCCTCCTGCCTGACGCGCTGTACGATTGTATTCACGCCCAATATTCCGGTCTGAGGAGGATTGAGTATCGGCGTGAAGTATTCAACTCCCAGCGTTCCCAAATTGGTAACCGTAAATGTTCCTCCTTTTAAGTAATCGGGATTTATGCTACCCTTCCTGCAGGATTCAATCAGTTTTTTGGCCTCGTTTGATATCTCGCTAAGGGATCGGGTATCGGCAGAATAAATGGTTGGAACCATGAGTCCTCTTTCGGTATCAACCGCTACACCTAAATTCACATGCTTAAAGAGAAGCATCCTGTCATCCAGAAAATGAGCATTCAGTTCTCTATGATTAAGAAGCGTTCTTGACACTGCATACAATATGATATCGTTGAGGGTTATATCCCCAAGCCCCAGACGCGTTCCCTGCTCCTTTATTTTGCGTCTGAATGCAAGTATTTCAGTAGCATCAAAGGAGGTATGCAGGGTTAGCTGGGCCGAATTGACCAATGATTGGTGCATTGCCTTCGCAATAACTTTCCTTATATTTGAAAGCTTAATCTCTTCATAATCGGCCTCCGCTGGTTCAGCCTCGGCAGTCTCATATTCTGCCAACTCATGGCGTATACCGGCAGTCTTTGCATATTCCACATCAACAGTAGTAATTCTTCCTCCTATGCCCGTACCCACAAGCTGATCCGCTTCATCCAGTTTAAGGTATTCTGCCATGGCCGAAGGTGTTGCGACAGCCCGGCTGTCCATTAATCGCCTTATATCCCTTTCGATGATCCTGCCTTCCGGCCCCGTAGGAGTAGCCATTCTATAGTCCACTCCCGCTTTGGCTGCCAGATTGCGCGCCCTGGGACTGATCTTTAATTCCTGGCCGGGAATCGGACCGGCAGCTTCAACTATATCGGTTTCCTCTCCTATCTCTTCTTCCTTATGCTCTTCTGCCATGCTTCTCTCGGCATCGGACTTTTCTTCAACCTGAGGCCCAAAGTCGGAAATATCCTCTCCCTCCTGCCCAATAACACAAACAGTGGAAAGGACCGGTACATCATCTCCCTCATCATAATAGATCGCCAATAAAGTGCCTTCTACCTTTGCCTCTTCATCAAAGGCAGCTTTGTCGGTTTCATATGAAAATAAAATATCGCCGATGTTTACCGTATCGCCCTTCTTCTTATGCCACTTTGTTATAATACAACTCTCCACAGTCTGGCCCTGTTTGGGCATAATTACCGGTACCGCCATCTCTACCACTCCTATTACAGTTTAGTATTTATAATGCATCATGATAGCATTTAATATAGATCTAACACAGATTTGTTAATTTTAATGTTATTTTTGTTAATATTCAATGCAAATTAATCACTTCTTTTCACATTTGTTGTCGCTATTATCATTCTAGCAAATGAATATATCCTTGTCAACAAGATAAAGCACATTAAATCGCCGTTAAAAGCCACCTAACAATGGTCAATTCGGTTGATAAAAAAAAATATAAATTGTATAATATTATTAAAATGTTGCAAACTAAATGTTAATTTTTCGGAAAGGGGTTGATGACCCATGCCGTGTGGATGCCAACGGCTTAAAGATCAAGTTGCTATCGTAACGGGGGCTGGCCAGGGGTTGGGGGAAGCCTTGGCAAAGCGATTAAATGATGAAGGTGCCAAAGTTGTCATAGCCGATATCAACATTGAAGCTGCTCAAAAGGTTGCCGCCGGTCTTAATGATGCATTAGCCGTAAAATTGGATGTAACCAATTATGAGCAATGCGAGGAAATGGTCAGATTAACGCTGGAGAAATACGGAAAAATCGATCTTCTGGTCTGCAATGCCGGCATTCTCATTGCCAAAGGCATTGACGAATTTTCAGCAGCCGAATGGAAGAAAGTTATAGACGTAAATCTTATAGGCTACTTTAATTGTGCCAAGGCGGTCGTTCCTGTTATGAAAAAACAGGGAAAGGGCAACATAATTCAGATCAACAGCAAATCGGGCAAAAAAGGCTCTTACAAAAACTCGGCCTATGCCTCCAGCAAATTCGGCGGCATAGGATTAACCCAAAGCCTGGCCCTGGAGCTGGCTCAAGACAACATAAGGGTTAATGCCATATGCCCGGGTAACCTTTTGGATTCCCCGTTATGGGTAAACAGCCTATATGAACAGTATGCCCGTAATCAGGGACTTACCAAAGAAGAGGTAAGACTAAAATACCTGAACCAGGTTCCTTTGGGGAGGGGCTGCACATACGAAGATGTGGCCAATGTTATGGTATTTCTGGCCTCCGATGAATCAAGCTATATGACTGGCCAAGCCATTAACGTAACGGGAGGACAGGAGATGCGATAAAAAAACATGGCCGGATATATCCGGCCATGTTTTACTTTCTGTCATCTTATGGGTTTGGCATTAGCCAGTAAATACTTTTCGGCCTCTTCACACCACAGTCCGTTATTACCCTCAACGATTTCAGCCAGTTTGGCAAACATGGGATCGGTTTTACCCTTTTCCTTAAATTCGGTAATCGGTGTGAGCTCCAATTGGATGTTGGTATATATGAGTTTCTTACCGCCGGGAATATTGGGCAAATTCAGTGTTGTATCCACCACGCTGTCAAGGCCGCCGATGTGAGTAATCATGGAAGCAGGGTTAACCCTACCCTCTGCCATCATTTGAAGGGCTTCCTTCATGTCATCCGTATTGCCGCCGCTGGTACCCACAAGGTGGGTAGATGCATAATGAACATTGTAGAAATTGACCTGGGCCGAAAAGTCAGGATTCGTCGGACCGGCAAAGAAGTTGAGGCAACCGTCTCTTCCTAATATCCTGTCCCCTATTTCAACCACCGATTTAACAGGTGCAAATACAAACACATCATCGTAACCCTTGCCTTCGGTCAGGGACAGAAGATATCCTTCTATATCATCCATTCCGGCAGTGTTGATGTATTTGAGCGTAACCCCATTTCGTCGAGCCTCTTCTTCCGTTATTATCTCGCTGGCACGTTGCAGTCTGGCCTGATCAATATCGGTCACCACCAGCAATCTCGGCTTCCTATCTGCATGGATTGCATAGTCTATGGCTCCCAGCCCCATGGGCCCGGCTCCGGCCAGTATAGCCATGTTGCCACCGTCTACTATACCCATTTCATGCTGGTAGCTGCCGGGCTTGGTGTGATAGCTGGCGTGAAAAGCCCCGACAATGCATGACATGGGTTCAGCAAGCGACCCATAGAAAAATGCATCGCCATTATACTCCAGCAGACAGTCCATCTCCATAACTTCATTTGGAATAATAATATGGGTAGCATCGCCTCCGATATAACGATAGGAATACCCGGGGGCATCCAGCCTTCCCTTATAGTTGAGTGCAGGCTGTACCGAAAATTTCTGTCCCGGTTTGAATTTATGCTTCCACTTTTCTCCAACCTCAAGTATAATACCACAGAACTCGTGCCCTATGATTACCGGATTCACATCTATATCATCAGGAACCCGCTTGTGATCTTTCCCCTGGATAGCGGCCTTATATGATGACATACATATACTGTCGGATATAACCTGGGCCAGAATCTCATCTTCCTTTATTGGGGGCAGTTCGAACTCTTCCAGCCGCAAATCATTTTTGCCGTATAGCCGCACAGCCTTTGTTTTCATTACTCCCAACCTCCTTCATGCATATCTTATATTTTCAGTTCCGGCAGATTGTTGATGTCCATTTTCTCCATCCCTGCCTGTTTGGTTCCGCCAACATAACGTGGCGCTTAAAACGCTTTCATAAGCTGGTATACAGTTCAAAACCTCTGCCGGACAACGGTTTTATGGTTGTTTTATTCTCAACGGATGATAACCCCCAACTTTTGAGCAGCATCCACTATTCTTTCCGGCAGCTGCTTATCGCATATCAGGATGTGTATATCATCCAGTGTCGCAAAGGTAAAAGGCATGTTCTTGTCTATTTTACTTACATCCATTAGGAGTATTACTTTTCTTGCCTTCTTGATAACCGCTCTTTTCAGCTCGCATTCATTGCTGTCTCCACATGTAAATCCATATTCAAGAGAGAAACCCGATGTTGCCATAAAAGCAATATCCACGTTTATATCCTTTATAAAGTTTAAGGAATTGACACCGGAAATGGAAAGGTTGTTTCGGTTGATGTATCCGCCTACAAGCATAACCGATGGATTGTTGTTCTTTACAATTTCCAGAGCAATATTAGGACCGTTGGTTAAAATGGACAGATTTTTGTCGGGCAGCATTTTGGATAAACGCATCATGGTGGTTCCTGCGTCAATATAATATGAACGCCCGGTTTCTACATACTCCAGGGCTTTCCTGGCTATTTTCATCTTTGCGTCCACATTTTCCATAGCTCGCATGCTGTAAACATCTTCCTTGAGGCTGGATACCGAGTTAACGGACTTTGCGCCGCCCCGAACCCTGATAATATGCCCTTGTTCCTCGAGATAATTAAGGTCCCGTCTTAACGTCATTGCAGAAACCTCTGGAAACATCTTTTCCAGCTCTTTTAGCTTGGCTTCACCCTTGTTTTGTATATATGCATTTATAATTTCCCGTCTTCTTATTTTCAACCTTTTCACTTCCCCAGCGTCATTTTGATAACAAAAACAGCACCATTTATTACAGCAAAATGTTATAAATGATCATACTTATCATATTATGCTTTTATAATAACAAAACAATTAACATATGTCAACTATGTGTTTGTTTCACCTCCATTCAACTGCAAAAAGAAACCATATCCTTGCCGGGAAGGTTCTTGCAAAGATCATGATAAACCGAATAACGCTTCGTTAAACTCCTACATTCAGACAATTTCATTCACCATATGTACCCAGCTCAAGTCCTTTCTCAACAAAATACCGATATGTTTCGTAATCAACGGTATTGGGTATGGAATGATCGCTGTGGAGAACATAGCCATAATTTCCTTTTACCACAGGAATCTTGGCCTCCAGTTCCCGGTACACCAGGTTTTTATCATTTGAATACAGCACCCGCACATCAATGCCTCCCATAAAGGAAAGCACTTCACCATAATCCTTATACAATCTTAACAGATCCATACCGGCCTTGACCTCGATAACCTGCAGACAATCTATTCTCGCTTCAATCATGCCGGGAACCAGAGGTTCCACATAGCCGCATGAATGCATTATAACGGGCAGGTTGTGGCTTTTGGCAAACTCTATAGTCTTTATGTGGCCCGGCTGAATAATCTCCTTATACATGGCCGGCGACATAAAAGGCCTTTGCTTAAAGCCCATATCCTCATAGTACCATATTCCGTCGGGATACCCTTCCTGGGCAAACAGAATTTCCTGCAACTGGATGGTAAGTGTGGAATATGTATCCACCATATCCTTTACCCAATCGGGATCAAGCGCCATTCCAACCAGCATATGCTCATGGCCGCACACCGGATGCATACACTCAAACACGTTGACCCCCGACCAGGCAAAAAATCGGTTGTGCTTGCGCGCATGCTCCTTTGCCTTCCGATAGGCTTCAAAATTGATGCGCCTTGGGTCCGGTTTTAACAACGGCTTTATATATTTCTCCCACCCCATGCGATCCTTTACCAGAAAATCCACATGTTCCGGGGTGCTATCGTGCAGTTTATGCCTCCTTAGCAAGGCCCCATTTCCATCCCTAACCAATATGGTTTCTTCCGTCTCCTCAACAACCTGAGGTTCAAAGTCCAGATCGGCAACAAGATTAAAGGGCCAGCATAATTCCATATCAAAACCGAAATGATCGGCCAGATCTTCATCATGGCTGATGTAACCATCAGCCTGCCACTTCTTAAGCGTATCGCCCCAAAAATGCTCAAACAGGCCAATGCGATCCACAGGTTTACGCTTGAGGATATTGCCAATTCTTTCAATACCTGTCATGGATTCCATATTTCATCCCCCTATACATTTTTTTGAAATATTCATCATATCTCCTGAATAATGAATTATCCTTTCCTTTCCTTTTGTATCTCTTCAACGGTCTTTACCTTTAACCGGGCTGCACCTTTATAGTCATCCCTGGTCTTGATCTTCTTTCCAGACTGAAGCCGCACCCTTGCCTCCTCAATAGCATTTTTGTACTGGGGCAACCACTTTGCCTGAGCAACCAACATCTCATCCACCATCTGCCATATTTCAGGAGGATTGCACACCGCCCCGGTCAACGGATCCATCATCATGGCCTGCCTGAGTAGCATATCGTCGCCTCGCACTGCAGCCTCCACTGCCAGCCTCTGCACGCTGATGCTGGCATTACAAACGGCTGCGCACCCCAAGGGCAGATCCCCCACCTTCGGAATATTGATTCCATTGGCATCCACATAGCCGGGAACTTCCACCACAGCATCATCAGGTAAATTGGTTATGGTGCCGTTGTTGACGACATTGAAATGCCCTCTGTAAATTCGACCAGTCTCCAGCCCCTCTATGATGTAGGAACCATGTTCCTGGCTCCGTTTGTCAGAATCAAATTTCCTTGCCGGCTCCTTCAGCCACCTGGGAAAATCGGTTTCAAACCAATTTCTGTTTTCGATACAAACTCTCAGGTAACCGCCGGTCTCTCCGTTTATCCAGGAGCTTAGATCGATCCAATCCATGATCTCATCGGGACGCTTCCTGTACCACGGCACATATTCGCTTAAGTGGCCGTTGGATTCGGTACTGTAGTATCCAAATCTTCTCAGCATATCAATCCTTACCTTCTCGGTTTTGCTGTATACAGGGTGCTTTTCAAAGGCTTCCAACAACTTTCCGGTCATATCCTGTCCTTTATGTTTAACCTGTATATACCATGTTTGATGGTTAATTCCCGCGCAGATAATATCCACTTCCTCCTGTTTTAACCCCAGAACCTCTGCAATCTGCTGATGGCCTCCCTGTACGCCGTGACATAAACCTATGGTTTTAACACCGCCGTATTTATTGCAGGCCCAGGTGATCATGGCATTTGGATTAGCATAGTTCAGAAGAATACAATCAGGATGGCTTACTTCACGAATATCCCTGCAAAACTCCAACACGACGGGAATACCCCTTTGACCGTACATAATTCCACCTGGTCCCAATGTATCGCCAACGCATTGGTCCACACCATATTTCAGAGGTATATCGATGTCCAGTTGAAACGCCTCCAAGCCTCCAACCCTCACCACATTGAATACATATTTGGCATCCTTAAGGGCTTCCCTCCGATCTGTGGTTGCCTGGATTTTGATTTTCAAACCGTTTGCATCAATATCCCTATGACAAAGCTGAGTAACCATATCCAAATTTCTCTCGTTTATATCGGTAAAGGCCACCTCAATATTGCTGAATTCCTTCACCGATAAGAGGTCCTGCAGCAGCTGTCTGGTAAATCCTATGCTGCCTGCTCCTATAAACGCGACTTTAAAAGACATTGGTCTCCCCCTTTTAACATTTTTTTATAATACCATTATTTTTATGTATTTGATTTAATTAAGGGCATATCCGTCTATCCCCATGTTCGGCGGGAACAATTCATTTACTGAAGAACAACTGAATTATCAATAATATAGACATATATTCTATACAAACATACAAATTCCTCTGTGTATGTATCTTTAAATTGATTCCAAAGCAAATGCCTTATATGGTCAATATTATATTCTACTTGGACATTTCAATGAATAATTATGGATCAGAACACTTTTTAATAAGCGGAGGAATCATATTGAAGATAAACACCCGTTCAATGCTGTTCGGAACTCTCATATTGGCCGGTGCCAACATGCTGGTTCGGGCAATGGGCTTTATATACCAAATTATTTTGAGCCGTCTATTAGGTCCCGAAGGTATAGGTATATACCAGCTGGTTATTCCACCTTATTCGATCGCTCTGGCTTTGACCACATCCGGTATACCGGTTGCCGTCTCCCGTCTGGTAGCTGCCAAAAATGCCACCGGACATCAAAAACAATCAAAGGAATTTGTAATCACGGCCATAGGAATTGTATCAACTCTGGGTATATTGCTTTCACTTTTGATGATTATATCTTCTGACTGGATATCCCATAGGTTGCTGAAAGATCCGCGCACCCGCATACCTCTTCTGATTTTGTTTCCATGTGTAATAATAACCAGCATAAGCGCTGTATTTAAAGGCTATTTCTATGGAACAAAGAACACCCTTAAGCCAGCCCTGGCTGAAATCATAGAACAGATATTGCGCATTACTTTAGCTGTATTCCTGCTTTTCCGCCTCAGTCCGGCAGATTATGAAAAAGCCACGATATTTATCGTACTGGGTATAGTGATGGGTGAACTGGCCAGCCTGTTATACCTCCACACCAACTACTATCATAAAACAAAAAACTTAATCAACGGTTCGGCTACAACATCTATTATGTCCCGCATCTCAATGATTACCAACATTGCGCTTCCCATTACCTTAACCCGGCTTATGATTACGGCAATCAACTCTGTCAATACCATCCTGATCCCGCAGAGGCTGATGGCCAGCGGTATAACTAACAGCCAGGCGGTATCCCTTTTTGGTATAGTATCCGGTATGGTACTTCCTCTCCTGTATATGCCCTTTACCATCACCAATGCGTTGTATACAGTGATAATACCCCATCTGTCAGAGGATCTGGCTACATCAAATTGGTCAGCCATTCGCGCCAATATCTCGCGGGCTATTCGCTTAACGACCATTTTCGCCTTTCCAGCTTCAGCCCTTTTGCTATCCTTAGGCCATCCCATCGGTATCGCGCTATATAACCAAACTCTGGTAGGACAATTTCTCACTCCTCTAACCTGGTGTATGATCTTTCATGCACTGCAACACACACTGAGCGCTATATTAAACGGCCTGGGCAAACAAAAACTAGCAGCCTCGTATGCGGCAATGGGTGGAATCATTCAGATAATTTGTACCTATTTCCTTGCAGCACAGCCTGACCTGAGAATATACGGCTTTATTATTGGCTTTAACTTAAGAAGCATCATCACTTTTCTCTTGAGCTTCACCAAGGTTGCAAAGCTGACAAAAATTCAGATAAAATGGAAGGAATGGTTCATAAAGCCCGGGTTTGCTGCTGTGTTTGCTGCCTCATTCAGCAGATGTGCTCACAACTTGCTGAACATTCATTCCACCATGCCGTCGGCGGCTTCGCTAATCCTGTCCCTGGGAATTGGAGGAATGTCCTATTTAACCGTACTTTACTGCATAAACGGAATCCCACCCATAAAAGCCAAAAGGCTCCCCTAACCTTATGGTTAAAAGAGCCTTTATATTCACTCATGTCATCAGGCTTTTCCAGCACATCCAAGCACATTTACAATCTTGTGCTTAACAAGTTCTTTTATTGCTGCCCTTGCCGGCCCGAGATACTGCCTGGGATCAAAGTGGCTGGGATTGTTTGCAAAATATTCCCTGATAGTGGCAGTCATGGCAAGCCTTAGGTCCGAATCGATGTTTATCTTGCAGACAGCCATTGATGCAGCTTTTCTAAGCATGTCCTCGGGTACTCCCTGAGCACCGGGCATATCACCGCCGTATTTGTTGATCTTTTCCACAAACTCAGGTATTACCGAAGAAGCACCATGCAAAACTATGGGGAAGCCGGGAAGCCTCTTCTGAATTTCCTCAAGAATATCAAACCTTAGCCTTGGTTCGCCCTTGAACTTATATGCACCATGGCTGGTACCTATTGCAATGGCCAGAGAGTCAACGCCAGTTCTTTTTACAAATTCCTCGGCCTGATCAGGATCGGTAAAAAACGCATCCTCCTCGGATACATTTATCGCATCTTCGATACCTGCCAACCTTCCAAGTTCACCTTCCACCACAACGCCCCTTTCATGTGCATAGTCAACCACTTTCTTGGTCAGGGCAACATTCTCTTCAAAGGGAAGGTGGGAACCATCGATCATTACCGAAGTAAAACCGCCGTCAATGCATGACTTACACAGCTCAAAACTGTCTCCATGGTCAAGGTGCACGCAGATGGGAAGATCGGTTTCAATCAAAGCGGCTTCTATAAGCTTCATAAGGTATGTATGTTTAGCGTATCTCCTGGCTCCGGCCGATACCTGAAGAATCAATGGGGCATTTACTTCCTTAGCCGCTTCAGTGATACCCTGAATTATCTCCATGTTGTTCACATTGAAAGCCCCGATAGCATACCCGCCTTCATAAGCTTTTTTAAACATTTCTTTTGTTGTAACCAATGGCATAGACCAACAACTCCTTCTATAATAAATTTGTAAATTATTGAACATAGTTTTTACTGTTCAAACCTAAACCAATCTGTTCAGAACGCTATAACAAGTATTAAATTTATCATAATAATTCTATCATATTATTTTTCAAAATCAAGGATATTTATCAACAATGATAGCGTCACGGTTCATGTATTTTTACTGCTTTTTTATTTCAGCAGTGGTAGTTCCACCTTTGGCTACCTCCACAGTACGACAACCTGCCAGGGCACACTCTCCCCATGGTTTTTGTAAACTGCCACTGGTTTCAACATATATCTTTACCACTGCATCAAAATCAGTTGGATTATGAAGAGTTAACAGCCATTTATCACCGCCATCCAGCAGCTTTGCTTCCACATGGTCAAATACGACGATTTCTCCGGTATCGGCTAATACCCATACTCCCGGTATCTCGTTATAAGTCAAAAGAGTTGAAACCTCGCACCAGCAGGAACCGTAGAATACCCCTCCAATATTCTTCTTACCTTCCCAATCGCTCATATTTACCCTCTCGCACATCCAGCCGGCCTGTAAATACCGTCCATCCCACGATTTAATCGGCCTATCACCCCTGGACAGGTATTGAGTTATATTGTGGGCGATTTCCTGGCAAAGCTGCAAATAAAACTTATTGCCGGTAGCCCGATATAGCTTAAGCAGAGATACACCCGACAAAGTGCAGATCCCCGGAGCCGAATGTTTATTCTGCACATTGGCATACACACTCCCGGTGGTACGAATTCCCAATTTGCCAAACACCGATTCCTCAGAAAAGCTAAAATCATATGAAACACACCAGGAAGCACATTGTTTGGCACATTCTTCAGCAATAGGCAGCCACTCCGTATTTCCGGTTACCTCGTATAAAGTTACGTATGATTCAAGCAAGCCGAAAGCTGACTCGCTGTCCGGGCATTGAAGTATTTCCCCCGGCCCCCCGTTCATAATTCCCTTGCTTACATAATTCTCGTAATAATATTTTCCGGCAGCAACAGCAACATCCAGGTATTCCCGCTTTCCCAATAGCTTGTAAGCCAGTGCCAAACCTCCGGGAGCAATCCCTCCACTGGCCGTGCCTCCGACAATTATTTCTTCTTTGTCAAGATCAATAAACTGACCGAACTGGCCATACTTATTCCACAGCCGCACAAGAGCATCGGCCAACTTCTCCAAGCCTTTCATCCACAGTTCGGGCACCTGCTCCCCTCTTTTCTGCAACAAGATAATATGGCGCGCTGCAAAGATCAATATATCGGCATTCTTCCGAATTAAGAGCACATTTTTGTTCCGGGTATAGTCGAAATCATCTCCCAGCAATTTCCCTTTGTACATAATAGGATATATATATCCGGTGGGAGCTTGCAGTTTTTCGAAGATTGTATTCATGGTCTCCTTTGCCCGCTTTTGCGCAGGGGGCATACCATCCATCAGAAAGGCCAGGGAGTTCATTCCCCCTCCAACCCATCCAGCCTGCCAATCGCTATACTTTCCTTTAATACTCTTGGGAGCCACCCGAAAATATGCTTGGTTTTCATTCCACTGGGTTTTCATATACTTATCCTCTATTATTCTAAAAGCAGCTGAAAAAGGCAGCATATTAACCAACTGGGATTCACCTGATAAATCCCTGCGGGTATTGCAGTACCAATCATACAATGTAGCAATATTCGGACAATCAAACTCATAGATTCGGAATTGCAGTACTACCCTATCCCCCTCCGCAAAATCATAACCCTTGTCGTCCGATGGCACATCGCTTCTGCACATCTGGTACATGGTTTTCCTTACTGCAGGTGCTTCCAACTGGACACAGGCTGTCCTGCGGTCATCTGATTCTGCCAGCATAAAACCCGTATACCCAACAGAAGTGTTATGATCTGCCAGCAGTTGAAAACCCATACCCTGTTCCGGCATATGGATTCCTATACAGGGCGTTGCCATATCTCCCGAACGCAGGTGTATACAGGAAGGACCCTCACCCTTTTCCAAATGGGGAACATCGGTAATGGTTATTGGCATATCCACCCCAATCCCATCTTCTTCATGAAGCATAGGAGGGTACTTCTTTTTAACCACCCTAAAGCGATTCCCATTATATACTGCAGCGGGCATGAGGACATAATTATTTACAGACCAATTTTCAATATTTATTCTCAACGCCACATTGGCATTGGAGAGATTGCCGGAAACAATATGAAACAACACCCTGCCCTCGTAAACACCGTCCCTATCCTCCAACGGCAATATACTGGATGACACTTCCCAAATCGAGCCTTTCAATTCCGTTACCTGCTTTACATTACCCTGCTGTATCTTTATCTCTGTATATTCAGCAGGATACACTCCATCAAACGATGTAATTCTCAGAGACATGTCCCTTAACAAGTGACTATTCTTCCTATTACTGCCAGCCATTATACCACCTCCTACAGTACAATTCTTTATAAACCTACTGCCACATTTTCCATAAGAACATTATCCATATAGACAGAATAATATCTATACAAGAATCAGCTCCTTAAAAATTTATCAGTCAATCTTCTGTGCCAGCGTACATCCTTCCAGTTTTTAAACTGGGGTTGACAGTAATTGTGTGGTGTCCAGCCCCACATGCCAAACTCGATTGCATCCTCAACTGACCATTCAGCCCACTCCAAAAGCCACGACCAATCCAGATCCGGATGATCTATATAATACCAGCTAGCCCAAGACTCGGTAGTAATCAATGGAATACCAGCATCTTTTGACCAGGAAGCAAAAGCAGACAATTTGCTCCGTTGTCGAGCTCTATACATCGGAGCCATAATCCTGTGTGATTTCATGCAGCGATCGGAAAAATCTTTAAACAAGGATTCATCCCTAAACAGATCGCTGCAGATCTCGTCGAACAGGGTCCGATCGTTAAATCTAGGATCAGCATCTGCATAAAAATGAATGTCCATCACATCTAACTCCAGGTTTAAATCAATCCATCTGACATCTCCATGAAGAGATACCATAAAACGCAATTCCGGAAACTCTGAGCGCATTTCCCGCAGGCATTCATTTACTTCTTTTTGAATATATGCATTCCATTCCGGTGACCATCGCTGTCTTCCTTTCAAGGTCCTTTCCAAATGTCCATTTAGGAAATATGGATACTCGTTAGACAGATCCACATATATACACTTATCAAATCCAAACCTCTTTTTCCATTCTTTCAGCATTATCTTCCAGCAATCAGTAATGTCATATAGATTTTGCGGCGATTTTCCCGGCAATGTACTGATGCTCCAAGCACTTAGGCAATAGTATAAGCCTTTTTTCAGAAGCTTTTCCATAAACTCAATCAACCATTTCCCTGCCGGACCTTCAAATGCTTCAGGACGATCCCATGGATGTATAGGTTGTTCTTTAAGAGCAGGGCGACTGTATATTTTTTCAGGCTTAGATAGATCAATTAAATGGGGCATTGGGTCCAGACGAATGGTATTATAACCCCGTTCGATGGCTTCATCCAGGACCTTGTCATAATCTTCAAATGAATCCCCCTTCATATGCCGTGTCAAAAAGGCAAAATCCCACATAACCACAGTCATTCTTCTGGGTTCCAACCATTCCCTCATATCGAATTTTTCAAATTCCCTCGACATCATACTCCGTGCCCGCGACGATTCCTGTTTTGGATATTCCATAAAAATCCCCCTTCGTATAATAATGTTTTATAAACTAATTAATTACCTGAATAGAATTTTTCAACTGATCGCAGGTCAATGCCCTAATGCGAATCTGTACGCATGTATAATCAATGCCATTGCTGTCTATCCATAGGCCGTATGATTCACCATATACCAATCTGATTCGTCCATGGACATTGACCAATCCATAGCTTGGCTCATTTATATCCATATTTATCAAACGGTTCTGAAGCTCTTTTAACTGTCTTTCTTCTATACCCCGTCCGTTGTCTTCGAAAGTGAAAATAATCTCATCTCCCATTAATGAACCGGTAATAGTAAAGCGATTGTCATCATAATCGTTCCGAATCCCGTGAAGAAAATAATTTTCAATAATAGGTTGCAATAAATTTTTTGGAATCCCATATCCCATGATACGATGATCGATATTTATCTCACATTCAAAGCTGCCACCATACCTCAGTAAAAATATATTCAAATACATTCTGCAGATATTGATTTCCTTGCTAATAGGAATGAAGGTATCATCCTTGACGATGCTTCTGTACAAATTTGCAAGCAATATAACCATCTCTGCAATATCATCGTTTCCGTCATCTTTAGCTCTGATTCTGATGGCTTCCAATGTATTGTACAAAAAATGTGGATTGATCCCGGCTTGTAAAGCCTTCAACTCCGCATTTTTCTTCTTAATTTCGTTTATATATTCGCGATTTATTATACTTTCCAGCTCATCGCACATTTCATTGAAACGAATGCTAATCTCCTCAAATTCGTCCATTTTATTGCGGAGCGGAATTCGATAGGATAGGTTGTTTGATCCGATCAATTTCATTCCTTTAATCAACTCGTTTACACGTCGGGAAATAATGGAACCGGAAATAAAATATAAAATACCAAATATGAGCACCATTGCGGAAAAAATAGTAAAAATAAACTTACGAAAATCCAAATCATTTATTTCAATATCCGCTTTTCGAATAATATGAACGCCAATATATTTTCTTTTTAATACAGGAATTGTCTGTATATAACAGAATTCCCCGTCAATAACCGCACTTTCAGCTCCGCTTAACAAAACATCCATATATTTGAATTTTTCTTCGTATTGTCCCATGGAATCAAAAATTACATCCCCATCCCTTGTGACCAATAAAAACCGGCCCTTTGTTTCACCCATATATTTCTCCAAAACCCGCTCTATTGCCTGCGTTCTGTAAGCCACCATCAAACTTCCCGCATTATACCGAATGGTATAAGTCCCCAACGTACCAGCAATTCCATATACCTTTACCGTTGAACGACCGCTGTAAATACTATCGGTCCCATATATGTCCCGACCCGCGCTTTTCTTTGCAAGCTTGTCAAAAAAAGGATAATGAGGTCCTACATATTCCAGTGTTTGACTGCTGCTGTTATATACATAACGGGCACCTGTAAGATTTTTATGAATCAGTATCGCTTCAATATCTGCATCACGAATTATAAATTTTTGCATAACATCGACAATTTCCTGTTTCTTGTAGGGATCATTAATATAATCCTGATCAGATTTTGATTCCAGCAAATTGGTTATAACAGAATAGTTTTTCGGTTCTTCATAGAGAGGGAGAATAAGATTAAAAAAATCATCATGTTTATTGCCATAATACATACATATTGTATTCAGTGCATCCCTGTTTTTCTGATTCTGCTCCATACGATTCAGACGAGCAGAATAATCAATTGCAATAAAAGCAAACATATATACAAACACAGTGAAAATAATCATGTTGTAAAGCATTAATCTATTATAAAATCTTCTATGAAACAATCCCTTCAAGCTAAACTTATTACGAAGCAAAACAACCCGATTAAGTCTATATAATGGTGTAAAAAGAAAAATAAGTTGAGCCAAAGCTCATGCCTC
>LFSE01000057.1 GCA_001513075.1 Clostridiales bacterium DTU074
ATATGAAGGGGTTGAAAGGCTGGACAGGGAAGGTGTGAAATATACTGCCATTTTAACAAGCGAGGATGTTATTGCAGCAGGTGTGTTGAAAAAGCTGAAGGAGACGGGGAAAAAGGTTCCCCGGGATGTGGCGGTTATCGGATATAACAATTCCCAGGTTGCCATATGCACTACTCCCGAGCTGTCCACGGTAGACAACAAGGTGGAGGAGATGGCAATGGGTGCGGTTCAGATGCTATACGATGTGCTGGAGGGCAAAGAGGTCCCATCCAAAATAATGGTTGTTCCGGAACTGGTTATAAGGGACAGCTGTTAAGGATAGCGGTTTGTATTAAAACGGCTAAGCTGCTTGAGAATGACCGGGCAACAGGAGAGCATAAAAAACAGTATATATGGAGACGGGATACGGAAAGGCCTGTAAAGATATTCGCATCCTTGTGCATTGTGGATGAAAGAAGGTACCAAAGGAGTGTTGTTATGGGAATGGAAAGGCTCAACAAACGGTTTTTGGAAGAGAGAAAACAACTATTCAATGATGTTGAGGTTGGACCTTTAGAGGATATGCCTGAGCGGATCATCCAGTTCGGTGAGGGAAACTTTTTAAGAGCGTTTGTGGACTGGATGGTCAATGAGATGAACAGACAAGGAGTTTTTTGCGGTAGAGCGGTGGTCATCCAGCCCATCAGACAGGGACTGATAGATGTGCTCAATGAGCAGGACGGCCTGTATACCCTGCTGCTGAGAGGAATTGAAGGCGGCCGGTTGGTGGAAAAAAGGGAGATCATAACCTCGGTAAGTCGTGGTATCAATCCCTACACCCATTGGAATGAATTTCTTGAATGTGCGGCCAATCCGGATTTGAGGTTTATGATATCAAACACCACTGAAGCGGGAATTGCCTATATTAGGGAGCAAATGCCGGTTAATGAATGTCCCGTTTCCTTTCCCGCAAAGGTAACAGCTTTTTTGTACCAGCGCTATAGGAATTTTGAGGGGCAACATGATAAGGGAATGATTATCATCCCATGCGAGCTTATTGACCGCAATGGGGATGCTCTTAAAGAAATTGTGCTCAGATATTCCCGGGAATGGGGGCTGGAAGATGGTTTTCGTGCATGGTTGGAAAACAGCAATTACTTTTTAAACACTCTGGTTGATCGAATAGTCTCCGGCTATCCGAAGGAGGAAGCCGAGCATATTTTTGAACAGTTGGGTTACCAGGACCGGCTATTGGACACCGGAGAAGTATTTCATCTGTGGGTAATAGAAGACGATCAGCGTTTTACACGGGAATTACCTTTTGACAAGATCGGACTTAACGTTGTTTGGACCGATGATTTGCAGCCCTACAGGACGAGAAAGGTAAGGATGCTCAACGGGACCCACACCATGATGGTTTTGGCGGCTTATCTCTGCGGTTTGAATACCGTCAGGGAAGCCGTAGAAGACCCCGTTATGGGCAGGTTTATCACCAGGGGCCTTTTTGAAGAAATAGTACCCGCTCTGGATTTGCCGGAGCAGGAAAAAGAAAGCTTTGCAGCAGATACTTTGGAAAGGTTTAAAAACCCGTTTATAAAGCACTACCTCTTAAGCATAGCCTTAAATTCGGTATCCAAGTGGAAGGTCAGGGTCCTTCCTTCCCTGTTGGATTACCTGAATCGCAGGAGACAATTCCCACAAATACTCACCTTTTCCCTGGCAGCCCTTATTGCATTCTATCGGGGAACGGAGTTCAGGGGTACCGCCCTATTAGGGACAAGAGATCAGGAACCCTATGAAATACAGGATGAGATGGAGATTCTGGAATTTTTTGCTCATGTATGGAAGGAGTTTCAGGGTAACTGTGATGTAGATGGGCTATGCGGCAAGGTTCTTGGCAAACGAGAATTCTGGGGACAGGATCTGAATGATATAGAAGGTTTCAGGGAAGCTGTGGCCGGGTACCTTCATGATATCCTGAGCCATGGCATGAAGGCCGCTGTTGAGAAGCTTATACGGAATGAGCTTTAAGCAGCTATGCTGAAAATGCATGTTTTATGCTTAGTATAAAGTTAGTATAAAGGGACGGATGCAAACCTGGTTGTTAGGGCGTATAGATGTTATACTCAAATTCGGAATGAATTGGTCCACAAAGCTCAGGCCCCAGATAAGCCGGTTGTGAGATCTGCCCTGCTGAGCAAACAAAGTTTTATTTTTGGGAGGTTAAATGGGATAATGAGCAAGATTATGAAGATACATCCGATGGATACCGTTGCCGTTGCACTGGATACGTTATTGCCCGGGGAAATACTGCAGCTGGATGGAGAAATACGGGTCCGGGATACCATTAAAAAGGGGCATAAGGTTGCGTTAAAGCCGATAAGGGCAGGAGAGGAGGTTTTGAAGTACGGCTATCCCATAGGCCGGGCAAGTTGTGATATAGTACCCGGCACATGGGTGCATACCCACAATCTGAGAACCGGTCTGGAAGGCTTGCTGGATTATGAATATCGACCCTGCTTTGAGGAAACTGAACCGGCCGGGGAGTTCACAGAGACCTTCGATGGCTTTATGAGAGAGGATGGCCAGGTAGGAATACGGAATGATATATGGATTATAAACACCGTGGGATGCGTCAACAAGCTGGCCGAAACATTGGCAAGAAAGGCAAATGCCCTGTTTGGAGAACGGAATACTGACGGCATTTACGCTTTCCCCCATCCCCATGGTTGTTCCCAGCTGGGGGAAGATCACCGCAATACTCAAAGGATACTGAAAGGGCTGGTACATCATCCCAACGCTGGAGGGGTGCTGGTATTGGGCTTGGGATGCGAAAACAACAATATCGAGGAATTTAAAAAGATACTGGGCAGTTATAATGAAGACAGAGTTAAGTTTCTCAATTCCCAGGACGTCAATGATGAAGTTGAGGAAGGACTAAAGCTGCTTGGACATTTGGTTGAATACGCGGAAGGGTTTGAACGCAGGCCCGTACCGGTATCAAAGCTTAAGGTGGGACTAAAATGCGGTGGTTCCGATGCTTTTTCGGGTATTACCGCCAATCCCCTTGTCGGGGCATTTTCCGATATGCTTACCCTGCGGGGAGGTACTGCTGTTCTTACCGAAGTTCCGGAGATGTTCGGAGCCGAAACCATTCTCATGAATAGGTGTATTTCCCGGGAAGTTTTCCAAAAAACCGTGGATATGATAAACAATTTCAAGAAATATTTCATGCGGTACGGCCAACCTATCTACGAGAATCCTTCTTTAGGCAACAAAGAAGGAGGGATTACCACCCTGGAGGAGAAGTCCCTGGGTTGCATCCAGAAGGGGGGAACCGGGGTTGTGGTTGATGTTTTGGAGTATGGAGCTCAAGCGGTAAAACAAGGGCTGAATCTGTTGAATGGCCCGGGAAATGATATGGTGTCGGTGACAGCTCTTGCCGCCGCCGGTGTGCATCTTGTGCTGTTCACTACGGGCAGGGGAACGCCTATGGGTGGACCGGTTCCAACGGTCAAAATTGCTACCAACAATGATCTGGCGGAACGGAAGAAAAACTGGATCGATTTTAATGCGGGAGTCCTGCTGGAAGGCAAGGATTTGAATGTGTTAAAGCAGGAACTGTTTGAATATGTTTTGGATGTGGCGTCGGGTAGGAGAAAAACGCAAAACGAAATCAACGATTATCGCGAGATCACAATTTTTAAGGATGGCGTAACCTTATAGCCTGATGCGGATGGTAGGTATGAATAAAGAATAAGTTCAAAGGAGAGTGATAGTGTATGGCCATAATAGGCGTGAAAAAATTAAAAACTGTAGTGGATACAGCGGTAGCAGAAGTGGAAATTACCGATGTGCATACCCATCTCTACGCTCCTTGCTTTGGGGATTTACTGCTGTGGGGGGTTGACGAACTGCTTACCTATCATTACCTGGTGGCTGAGGTGTTTAAATGGATAGATATGCCCTACCATGATTTCTGGAATATGTCCAAGGAGGAACAAGCCGACCTTATATGGAAGACACTGTTCCTGGACAACAGCCCCTACAGCGAAGCCTGCCGGGGTGTGCTGACAGTGCTGAACAGACTTGGCCTGAATATGGCAAACCGGGATTTAAATGCATGCCGCAAGTTTTTTTCCCAAAAGAATATGGAAGACTACGTGGATCAGGTTTTCGAGCTGTCCAGGGTTAAGGAAGTGGTAATGACCAACGATCCTTTCGATGATGACGAGAGAAGGGTGTGGCTTGAGTCTTACAAGGCTGATCCCCGCTTTAAAGCAGCCTTGCGCATTGACCCCCTTCTTAACACATGGGATCGGGTCTGGATGAAGCTTAAAGAATGGGGCTATCATGTGGAAGAGGAATTGAACCCGACGACACTGAAAGAGATAAGGCGATTTTTGAGTGACTGGGCCAACCGTATGCAGGCTGTGTACATGGCTGTATCCCTGCCTCCGACTTTTGCATTCCCTGAGGACTCAAGCAGGGCGATAATCATTGAGGAGTGCGTGCTGCCGGTGTGCCGGGAGCTCAAAATACCCCTTGCAATGATGATAGGGGTGAAGAAGCTTGTCAATCCGGGTTTGGTGCTGGCAGGAGATTCGGTAGGCAAAAGCAGTATTGAAACAGTGGAATATCTGTGCGCTAATTTCCCCTATAACAAATTCATGGTTACAATGCTATCGAGAGAGAATCAGCATGAATTGTGTGTGGTGGCGCGCAAATTCAGGAATTTAATGGTCTTTGGATGCTGGTGGTTCCTGAACAATCCCAGTTTAATAGATGAAATGACCCGAATGCGATTCGAGCTTTTGGGTGTAAGCGTTATCCCGCAGCATTCCGATGCCAGGGTGCTGGATCAGCTCATATATAAATGGGCTCATTCGAGAAGGATAATAGCCGATGTATTGTTTGATAAGTATAAGGATTTAATGGAAACAGGATGGAAATTGGAGGAGACGGATATCCGCAGAGATGTGGAAAAGCTGTTCAGCCGAAACTTCTGGGATTTTGTGAATAAGAAACTGTAAGCTGTTGCTCTTATCACAATTTCAAATTTATGGAGCTGACGCCCAAGGAAAAGACACGTTCAGGGGTCTATGCGTGTCGGGAAAGCAATATGTAAGGCTTGAAGCAAGTGAGGCCATCAAATAAAGCAATTAGTGAGATGCTGCACGGATGTCGGAAGATGATTCCTACATCCGTGTATGTTTCTTGTCATTAAAGACGTATGCTTTCTCTTAACATTGGACGGATAATACCACAGTGCAGGGGAAACGAAATAGCCAAATTTACAGGGAGGTGAAACCAATGGAAAAAATTTGTACCTCGGCAGATACAAAGGAAATATCCTTAACCATTTACAATGGAGGTTTTGGCGCAGTTAAGGAAGTGCGCAAGCTATACCTTACGGGGGAGGAGACAGAACTTGTCTTTGCTGATGTAGCCCAATGTATTGAAACTGATTCATTGCTGGTTGAGGGGATAAATGTGCTGGAGTTTAACTACGACTACGATCTGGTTGATCGGGACAAGCTCTTGCAAAAGTATATTGATAAAGAGATATGGCTGGTGGACAGAAAAACATGGGAAAAAAAGCGGTGCCGTTTGTTATCGGTTGAATCGGGAGGCAAGTGCGTTTTGGAAGATGCCACTACCAAGGAAATATACATTGATGCCCAAGCCGAGATGGTGCTGCCCTCCCTGCCTTCGGGGCTGCTTGTAAATCCTGCGCTTGTGTGGAAGATAGTCCCATGCAAGGCCGAAACCGTCAAAGTATCCTATCTCAGCCGGGGTTTTAAGTGGATGGCCAATTATGTGGTTGAGCTGTTGGAAAACACATTGAATATTACCGGCTGGGCGGAGATTGAAAATAAGAGCGGAGCAACCTTCGAGAATGCCAGGATCAAGCTCATCGCCGGTGACGTCAACCGCATCAGCAGATACGGCAGATATGGGGAATTGAGGGAGTATCTGTATACGACGGCTGAAGCCTCGGAGCCGATGGCTGAGGAAAAGAGCTTTTTTGACTATCACATGTATACGCTGCTTCGTCCTACCACGTTGAAAAACAATCAAACCAAGCAGATAAACATAATCAGCGGTTCTGATGTCCCATATAGGAAGTACTATCAGCTGAATGTATACGATGAAAAAGTAGATATTATCGTTGAGTTTGAAAACAACAAGGACTCGGGTCTGGGCATTCCATTGCCGGGAGGCAAGGTCAAGCTATATAAGCTGGATGAGGACGACGGATCTCTGGAATTTATAGGAGAGGATCTTATCGAACACACTCCAAAAGATGAAAAAATAAAACTGGTTACCGGCAAGGCCTTCGATATTGCTTTTCAATATAAAGAGATTGACGAAAAACGGATAAACGGCTATGTGCACTATCAATACGAGTATGTTATAAAAAACCATAAGGAGGAGCAGGCGGAAGTACATTTCGAGCACAGGATCCGGGGTATATGGGAGATGGTGTCCTCCAGCCATGATTATGTTAAGAAATCTTCCGACACGATAGAATTTGTTGTTGATGTCCCGGCTGACAGTGAGGTAAAGGTTTCTTTCGAATACAGAGTTGATAAGCGAATAGAGATAAGCTGGAAGAAATAGCCGTTATGGCAACCCCGCTTGTAAAAGTGGGGTTTTTTTATATGCAGTATTTTGACCCTCTATTTAATAACAGGAAAGACCGATTAATTGTAAAATTCCAGTTGAAAACAAATCGACGGAAATGAAATGATGTTGAACATAGGCAGAGGATATTGTATAATAATATATAGAAACGCAGTTTCGTATTATGAAACAAAGGAGGCCGTATGAGGGATAGCGTACAATCAATTGACAGGGCTTTTGATATACTGGAAGTTCTGGCTACTCAAAAGGACGGACTGGGAGTTACGGAAATTGCACGTCGTGTCGGACTTCACAAGAGCACCGTCCACCGATTGCTCACGTCCATGGCTTCCCGGGGATACATCGAGAAAAATGATACAAATAACAGCTACCGCCTAGGCTTGAAACTTGTTGAGCTGTGCAGCCTGTATTTGAACAGCCTTGAGCTTAAGACCGAAGCCCAGCCTTATTTGAGGAAGCTGTCGGCTTTGACCGGACAGCCGGTTCATCTTGCTATAGCTGACGACGGGGAAGCCGTTTATATTGACAAGATAGAGAGCTTTAACACCATTCGCATGTATTCGGCTATAGGGAAGAGAATACCACTGTATTGTACGGCTGTAGGCAAGGTTCTTCTTATGGGCATGGAAGACTGGGAAATCAGGGAGCTTTTTAAAGATAAAGAGTTTATTCCGCATACAGCCAACACTCTCAGAAAGATCGAAGAGTTAATGGATGAGATTCAAAAGGTACGGGAAAGGGGTTGGGCGGTGGACAATGAGGAACATGAAGAAGGTATACGTTGCATAGCCGCCCCCATATACGATTACAGAAACGAAATAATTGCTGGAGTAAGCACATCGGGTCTAAAGACCATATTTACGCCCGACCGGGATGAAGAGATTGCAGGATATGTAGTGGATGCTGCTGTGAACATTTCAAAAAGAATGGGGTACAATTTAAAAGAATAGGGTTAATGAATATTGGCATCCGGGCTTTATCACCAATATTATACACAATAAAAAAATGGAAGGGAGCTGTTGAGCATGAATAAGGAAAGAATATTGACCCAAATTGTTGAAGGAGGCTTGGTGGCGGTTGTCAGAGCTGAGTCAAGCGAGCAGGCTTTAAAAATTGCCGATGCCTGTTTGAAGGGTGGAGTNNCTTTTACTGTTCCGGGGGCTGCTGAAGTTATAAGGGATTTGGCCAAGACCTATTCTAACGGGGAAATTATATTGGGAGCGGGGACTGTTATGGACGCCGAAACGGCCAGGACGGCTATTTTAGCCGGAGCCCAGTATGTGGTCAGCCCATATTTGAATCCTGATACCGTAAAATTGTGCAACCGATACAGGGTACCCTGTATGCCGGGGGCAATGACTGTAAAGGAAGTTGTAGAATGCATGGAAGCCGGTGCTGATATCATAAAAGTCTTCCCCGGAGAGCTTTTTGGGCCAAAGATTATCAAGGCTATACGCGGGCCGATTCCCTATGCCAAGCTTATGCCCACTGGAGGGGTAAGCCTGGATAATGTTGGCGAGTGGATTAAAGCCGGTGCTGTAGCCGTAGGCGTTGGCAGTGCCCTGACCAAGGGAGCCAAGACGGGTGATTATGAAGCCATAACCAGGACCGCCCAGGAATTCTTGGCAAGAATCCGGGCTGCTCGGGGAGGGCAGTAATCCATCTTATCAGATGCTAGTAATAATGTAAAATTTGAATAGGAGGTATTGAGTATGTCAAAAAGAGTGGTAACCTTTGGTGAAATTATGTTGAGATTAGCTCCTCCCGGCTATCTGAGGTTTACCCAGGCCAGCAGCTTTGAAGTGGTATACGGCGGCGGTGAGGCAAACGTAGCCATATCCCTTGCAAACTTCGGTGTGGATGCGGTCTATGTGACCAGGCTGCCGAAAAATCCCATCGGGGATGCTGCTGTAAACGAACTTCGCCGCTATGGTGTTGATACCAGCTACATAGCCAGGGGCGGAGACAGGATTGGTATTTACTTTATGGAGAAGGGAGCTTCGGTCAGGCCTTCCAAGGTGGTATACGATCGAGCCCATTCTGCCATATCCGAAGCAAAGGTAGGCGATATCGACTGGAGAGGAGCCTTTGCGGGTGCCGAATGGTTCCACTTTACCGGGATCACCCCTGCCTTGGGAGACAACGTAGCAGAACTGCTTGAAGAGGGCTGCAGGATAGCAAAGGAAATGGGGCTTACCGTAAGCTGCGATCTGAACTTCCGAAAAAAGTTATGGACCTCCGAAAAGGCCGGCAGGGTGATGGGGAAGCTTATGGAATATGTGGACGTGGTTATTGCCAATGAGGAAGATGCGGAAATGGTATTTGGCATCAAAGCGCCGGATACCGATGTAACGGCGGGCGAGCTCAATCTGGAGGGATACAAATATGTAGCCAGGGAACTGCATGACAGATTTAATCTTAAGATAGTTGCAATTACCCTCAGGGAAAGCCTTTCAGCTTCCGACAACAACTGGTCGGCCATGCTGTTTGACGGGAAGGAATATTATTTTTCCAAGAAATATAAGCTCCATATAGTGGACCGCGTAGGTGGCGGCGATTCCTTTGGTGCAGGCTTGATCTACTCTCTGATCAACGGTAAGGATCCCAGCTATGCCCTTGAGTTTGCTGTGGCAGCTTCCGCATTGAAACATACCATTGAAGGCGACGCAAACCAGGTATCGGTTGATGAAGTTGAAACCCTTATGAAAGGTGACGCCTCGGGTAGGGTCCAGCGTTAATTATGTCAGTTTTGTAAGAATACTCCGATATTTGATGTAACACTTTTTTGAATGAAGTGAGCCAATGAAGTTGCAAAATTAAACCTGAAACATTACTTGTGTTGCGGGCCTTTTGTCATACTTGGCTAAAAGGCCTTATTTTTTTATCTCCATACGGCTCATTGCCAATGAAATCGCATAGCCGGTCGCAAAGCTAAGCAGGCTGGATGCTATTTGCCAAATGCTCAAAAACTGTGTGGGGATGATCATCAGGGTTGATGATATCACGATGCCCAGAATAATTTCAACAATTAAAGCATGGTGTTTTTCCAGCAAAAAATTTACAAGGCGGGCAGAAATCAAAACTGCAATTATGATACCGCCAAGTACAGGGAGCATCACACTCATCCTTATATCGCTGATGTGTTCTACCATGTCCTGATAGAGTCCAAGAAATATTAAAATGGAAGATGAGCTCAGTCCCGGAATTACGATGCTTATTCCCCATATAAAACCGCACAGAAGATACCACCATGCATTGGGTTCAATCTCAATTGTGCTTTCCGATTTTAAATATGATAAGAATGCAAAAAAGATGATCAGGCTGATGGTGAAAAACGACCAGGATCCCTTTGTAGGGGTTCTTTTATTAACTTTGTCAAACAGAGAGGGGCAGGTGCCTACTATTAATCCTACAAAGAGACATATCACAAGGGTAGACAAAGAATTAAAAAGGGCTTCCACCACCCGTGCCAGTGCGAGAAAGCCGGTCGCCCATCCTATTGCAAACGGAATAAACAGGCTATAATAAGTTCGAAAGGCTTGTACGGGATGGGACAACAATGCAATTAAAGGCCGGTATATTCCAAAGGAAACGCACAGAACGCCACCGCTGATGCCCGGCAGTATCGCACTTACTCCTACCAGAATACCTAGTATAAAGCGAAAAAACCAAATACCTGGGGATGCCCTTAGAACCAGGGGCTTGTTGGTATTATCAAAAAGATTGTTCATACTGCTTCATATCACCTCTTGCAGATGTATCGATAAAACACCATCTGGCTACTGGGACTGGTATTTTAGGTGTCCATCCAGTCTATTATAAACATATTGTTCTATATAATTCGTTCCAGCATGCCCTTAAAATTTTACAAATTTCTTGCAGAAATTTGCCTGCCCAAAATCAAATACAGTAATATCATATTTGGTTGAAATATGTAATTGTTATACTATTATACTCGAGATTTCCATGGGAAAACCATTAATTTTTTATAAAAATTAGTATCTAGTCTATTGTCTTGCAAAATATGTTGAAAAATTATTTTTATTATTTCCATGTTACTATCACAGGCTATGGGAGTGAGCTGGAGTCTAACGTACCATCCAAAGAAAAGATAAACAATTCTTCCAGGAGCTTTCGAAAAAAGTGGACAGCGGAAGGTTGTATGGGAGTATGAGCCGATAATACTCTCCTGAAATATTGATGCGGAATTCCACTGAAAAGATTCGGCCAAATTGAATCCTGCTTAGAGTGGTATACCAAGATGGACAGATAAGTTTTGGATTGAGGTTATGCAGATAAAGACGCAGATGATTGGATATGTTGAGTAAAATACTGATCTATAATGGAGGAATTATTGGAAAAATGAAGAAATATAAATAAGGACAGATCGTCGATCTCCAAGAGTTTTTGCACTATCTAAGGTCGACGACAAATAATGATATTATTCCATTTTGAAAACCACACTACGCCTGCATTTTTGAACGTGTTTGTGACCCAACAATAGGGGACGGAAACTTTCTTGAAAGTGCCTTGTCATAATGATACTGTCTTCGTTTGTGACCCAACAATAGGGGACGGAAACATATACT
>LFSE01000003.1 GCA_001513075.1 Clostridiales bacterium DTU074
ACCTTATTAAAAACACTAACAATGGCATCTTTGTTGGCCTTTGAATCGGAATCACTTTTGGAATCAATGTTGAACAGAATAACATCAGCGGGTGTATGCCCTGCCAGCTTCATATCAGCCAGAACCATACTGTCATGTATTTTATCCTCGAAGTAATCAACTGCTTTCTTTCCCATAACTTCTTTATTTTCAAGAAGATATGCAAGTATCTTAAGAAAGTGGGATTTACCACTTCCAAAGAATCCCGAAATCCAGACCCCCATTTTATCGGTAGTACCTACAATTCCTTTTTTATACGCTTCAAAAAAATCGCTAAAGTGTTTGGTCAGCTCTTTTGTGACAACATACTCCTCAAGTTCCTGATATGCATTACTTTCATCTTCTTGACCAACCTTTATAACTCCCTTGATATCTCTATCTATGGCTTTATAAAACATATCCTTTATAAGCATATACCCCATCCCCCTTGATAAATCAATATCTTTCTACAAGCTTAAATGCTCTGTAGTAGTTGTCATCCTTTATGTCTTCAAACAGCACCAATTCAAGTCCATCATACATTCCCGGAAAAAACATAACTACAGGCACTTCATCCAAAACCTGGTGAAGGTTATTTAATACCGTATGTGAGCGGATAATCGGCCATACCTTTCCCACACCGGTTATAAATATCACATCTCCCTTATCAACCCTATCTCTTATGTACTGGATAATAAGATCATCGTTCTTTGTAAGTCTTAACGTTCTTTTTGTGGCATTAATTACATATTCGGTTCCCTTTGCCTGCTCCATTTCAAAATTCTTCTCCAGATAACCCTTTTTCTCAAGAAGCTCCAGCATAATCTCGAACAAGTCAAATTCCTTTATGGTAAAGCCATAGTTTCCACCATTGATCTTTTGTTTAAGAAACTGTACATAGTCCCTGACAAGCATTTCATATTTGGGTTCATAGTCGAATATGTAGTACCCCACCTCATTCCCAAGGCCTGTGTTCTCCCTGAAGGACTTTGTTGTTATACGCTGCATAATCTCGTCTAGCCTTTCATAAATGGTTTTCATTTACATCTCCCCTATAAGTGCATTAAGGTATTGGGTATCACCAATCTCCCTGAGATGACATGCTACTTCCTCGTCAATAATCGGCTGAATAATTTCCCTGTCCTTTTTCTGATTTTTTATCAGACCGGCTTCATATAGAATGCGAATGTATACCTGTTTTAATTTATAAAAGGTATAATCCTTCCATGAGGCTACCCTTTCGCTTTGCTCTTTTTTTCTGTCAAAAAACATATTAAAATCCTTATCCTGCAATATAAAGTCCCGAAGCAGTATCTTCTCCCTATAAACCTCATGCATGAATTCAAAAAACAATCTATCGGTTTTCATAATGGCGTAAACTGCTATCTGTTTGCTGGTACCGATTTCTCCATTTGCCAACCTATCGACAAAAAAATCATCGAGAGCCTTTAGCCTTTGCAGTACTATTGACGCAATCTCGCTTCTCCGTGTTTCCGTATCAACCTGAAAAATATTATCCTTCTTTGCTATATCTTTTATTTCAAACTCTCTAAACCCTTTATTTAGAAGGATTGCAGCCTTTTTCATTTCTTTGTACAGAAATGGCCTTGATTTAATTGTGGATTTATATTCTAACTTTTCTACCATAATCTTCCTTCCTTCTGGTCCACTTTTGTAATATCATTATAACTTCAATAATCAATTTTGTACAGGTATAATGGTAAATTTTAGAATGGGAATAAGCTCGAAAAAAAAGCAAAGGATATGGGTTCACTTTATGAGCCCATATCCTTTGGTCATAGCCAGGTCGATTTACGATACGCTCTTAATTTTTATATTATTCTTATCCGCAATACTCTTTATGTAATTGAAGGCTTCATCGTATTCCTCCTGGGTAGCAAGATGCTCCATCATGACGGGCATGTCGGGATCCACAGCCTCTACCAGCCTTAAGACCACGCCATAATCTATCGCTCCCTTGCCGGGTGCTACCTCCTGAATCATGGTAGTAAGCCTGTTGCTCATTATAACATCTTTTGCATGGCAGCTTTTAATGTAAGGACCCAGCTTTTCAAAACACTCCCTGATAAATCTGTCATTGAACAAATACCTTTTTGGATTGTTGATCATGTTTACAAAATCCAGATGAACTCCGAATTCCTTTCGATCAATATCCTTTATAAGACGGAGGTAGCTCTCAGGAGAATCGGGATACATCCAAGGCATGGGTTCCAAGGTGTAGAAAGTGTGCTTAGGTTTTACATTATCTATGATTTCACGAACTGTATCCACTATCATAGCATATGTGTCCTCGCTGTAATTATCCCGGTAGAAGCCATCCCAAATCTCTCCCCTGGAACCGGCTATATTGACACAGCATCTTGCACCAAGCCGTTCTGCCAGATCCAACTGCCTCTTGCAGTGTTCCATTGCCTCTTTTCGCTCTTTCTCATCGGGAGATAACGGATTGCTCCACGCTCCCACTTCGGCAATGATTATATCGGCTTTTCTTGCTTCTTCCAGATAGGCTTTGACCAAATCCTCAGGTGCATCATTATTAACCGGAGCAAAGACAGCGCTATAACCGAGTTTTTTCACAATTTGAATCCATT
>LFSE01000066.1 GCA_001513075.1 Clostridiales bacterium DTU074
ACGATCCCGAATGTCCAGCCCGGTTTCCCGATGATTTTAAAGAGAGATGTGAAAGATTAAAGTCCAGGGATTATCCCATTTCTTTGACAATTAGCGGTCCCTTTTGGCAACTTCGGGATTGGTGCGGTTTGGAAAGGCTGTGCATCATGATGATCGAAGAGCCTGATTTTGTACAGGAAATGGCCCAATTCTGGGGAGATTTTGTAGCTAAAATGCTGGATAAAGTTTTGGAGGAAATATGCCCCGATCAGGTTCTCATAAATGAGGACATGGCTTATAAAGCGCACAGCATGATTTCCCCGGCAATGACATATAAATACCTGATGCCGGTTTACCAGAAATGGGTTCCCAGATTAAGGGAAAAAGGTTGCCCGGTTATCGAAATGGATAGCGACGGCTATATTGGTGAATTGATACCCATATGGCTCGAAGCAGGTTTCAACTGTTGTTCCCCGGTGGAAGTTGCCGCCCATAACGACATTGTAGAATACAGAAGGTTGTACGGAAAAAAGATGGCCTTTTGTGGTGGTATAGACAAGAGGTGCATTGCAAAGGGAGGAAAGGCACTGGAAAAGGAGCTTGTGCGTGTGGTACCTCCTTTGTTGAAAGAAGGAGGTTTTATCCCCAGCTGTGATCACGGAGTACCTCCCGATATATCCTGGCAAAATTTTATTGAATACAGCCGCTTGCTTGCGAAATTGACGGGATGGCTGTAACTTGTAATCACCGCTGATATTATACCGGCCTGCCTTTAGGAGATATCCGAAAAGTATTGAGCCAGCAATCAAAAAATAAAAGGAAAAACCGTCGAGTGTTTTAATTGGCCTGTTGAGGACATATTGGAGGATATATTGTATATAGAGGTGAGAGCATTATATGAAAAGGTATGCCATAGTAGGAGCGGGCAGCAGGGGATTATACATGTATGCAGTCCCCATTCATGAAAAATTCAGGGATGTGGCAAAGATAGCAGGCGTGTATGATCCAAACTATAAGCGGGCGGAGCTGCTTAAGAGAAGAGCAGGCGGGGATTTTAAAGTGTACAACAGCTTTGATGAAATGCTGGACGATTCAAAACCCGATGTGGTAATAGTGACCACAGTGGATCGCTATCATCACGAATATATAATAAGAGCTCTCGAAGCGGGTTGCGATGCCATAACGGAAAAGCCCATGACGATAGACGAGGAAAAATGCAATATGATCCTTGAGGCCGAAAAGAAAACCGGTAAAAAGGTGATTGTTACATTCAACCTCCGTTGCAGTCCATTTTCTGCCAAAATGAAGGAATTGCTCGGAGACGGTGTTATCGGAGAGGCTTTGAGCATACATTTTGAATGGCTTCTGGACACCGTTCACGGTGCCGACTATTTCAGGAGGTGGCACAGGCGTTTGGAAAATTCGGGAGGGCTTCTGGTACATAAAGCCACCCACCACTTTGATCTGATAAACTGGCTTATAGAGCAGGAGCCCGTAGCGGTGAATGCATACGGTGAGAGGAGATTTTACGGTCCCACCACGGATAGAAGGGGCCAGCGCTGTTTGACCTGTGGGTATAAGGATACGTGTAGTTTTTACCTGGATATTTCTTCGCTTCCGGCTCTTAAGGAGCTATATCTGGATTGTGAAGATGTGGATGGATATTTTCGCGACAGCTGTGTATTTTCGGATGAGATAGATATATTTGATACCATGAGCCTCAATGTTAAGTACTCGGGTGGAGCTATGATGAGCTATTCATTGACGGCATATTCGCCCTATGAAGGATATAGGCTTTCGATAAATGGAACGAGTGGCAGGCTGGAAGCTGAAACCTTTGTGGGTAATACTTCGAAGATGTTTGCCGGTGCGTCGGTGAATCGGCTTAGAGTGTACAATAAAAGGGGAGAAGAGATTGTTATCAATGTTCCGATATTTACAGGCGGCCACGGAGGTGCGGATGAAGTGCTTCAAAGACTTCTGTTTAGGGGTGGCCCGGATCCACTTAACTACGTGGCCGGTTCAAGGGCAGGAGCAATGTCCCTTATAATCGGTGCGGCGGCAAACAGATCCATCCAAGAAGGCAGGGCAGTATTTATAAGGGATTTGTTGAAGGACATCGGCTAAGGAAGATGTGTCACAGTGAGATCAAAAATATTGACACAGGGTAGCGATAGGGGTATAATATTCTTGCAAAGATCAAATAAGTGATGATGCGGGCCTTTAGCTCAGCCGGGAGAGCACTACACTCACATTGTAGGGGTCACTGGTTCGAGTCCAGTAAGGCCCACCAGATAAATTGGTGATATGAGGTATGAAAGACATTGCCTCATTTTTTTTGTTGCTTTTACACAAGGCCAGGGCTTATATTAATGAGTTTTAGGAAATCCTAAGTTGCGGGAAAAAATAAATGAAAATAAAGAGTATTGCACCTTTATCGGGGATATGATACTATAATGAGTGTATTTTATGCATATATCTGTAAATATATGATGTTTTTTGTCGTTACTCGCTAACTGCTTGGCAGGACTTCCGGAAGGATATATAGTATTTTTTACACAAGAAAGGGCGTGAAGGATGACAATCTCACTTTGGGAATTTTTGCAGGAGCTTTTCACCATTCCTACCTTGCTTATCACTTCCCTTCTGACCGTTTCGGTGATAATGGTTAACGGTTGGACCGATGCCCCGAATGCCATAGCTACTTGTATATCCACCCGTTCCATGACACCCCGCTCGGCAGTTATTATGGCTACAATATTTAACTTTTTGGGTGTGCTGGTTATGACCATGATAAACAATTCGGTTGCTATGACGGTATACAATATGGTTGATTTTCGCGGTGATACCCATACCGCTCTGGCTGCTCTCTGTGCGGCGCTTTTTGCTATAGTCACTTGGGCAACTGCTGCATGGTGGTTCGGCATACCTACCAGTGAAAGCCATGCTCTTATTGCAGGATTGTCGGGAGCAGCTATAGCCCTGCAAGGCGGTTTTTCGGGCATTAATGGTTCGGAATGGGTAAAGGTGATTTATGGGCTGGTACTGTCAACATTTTTAGGCTTTGGGATGGGCTTTGCTACCGTGAAAGGGGTAGAGCTGGCATTTCATAGGGTGGACAGGCGTAAGACGCTGGGTTTTTTCAGGAACGCTCAGATTTTTGCCGCTGCTTCAATGGGCTTTATGCACGGTGCGCAGGATGGCCAAAAGTTCATGAGCGTATTCCTGCTGGGGATTTTTCTGGTAAGGGGGCAGGAACAAACAGCCGGTTTTATGATTCCCTTCTGGCTGATCGTTCTTTGTTCGGGCGTTATGGCACTGGGCACCTCCATTGGTGGGTACCGGATAATAAAGGCGGTGGGCATGGATATGGTGAAACTTGAGAAATATCAGGGCTTTTCAGCCGATCTTGCAGCAGCGCTTTGTCTCCTCATATCTTCATTGGCCGGTTTGCCGGTCAGCACCACCCACACCAAAACTACTGCCATTATGGGCGTGGGCTCGGCGAAACGCATATCCTCGGTTAACTGGTCGGTAGTAAAAGAGATGGTTTTGACCTGGATACTGACCTTTCCGGGATGCGGCCTTATCGGTTTTTTGATGGCCAAGCTGTTTATAGCCATATTTTAGCATTCAGCCATTTATCCGAATTCCATCAAGGAATGTCAACATAAAAAATACACGATGAGAATAAGGAGGATCAAATGTTAAGAAGAAGGGGTTATAACTATTACGAGGTTTTTCAAAAAATGGTCAACTATGCTTGTGAAGCGGCCGAAATGCTGCGGGGTATAATAGATAATTACAAGGCGGATACCCTTTCACGAAAAATTGTTGATATGCATAAGATAGAACACACAGCTGATTTGGAAAAGCATGCTATGATGAAAAATCTTCTTAAGGAGTTTTTGCCCCCGATAGAACGGGAGGATATTATTCAGTTGGCAGAACAGATTGACAATGCGACCGATTGTATAGAAGAAGTGGCAATGCGTCTTTATATGTACAACATAAAGACAATACGGGATGAGGCATTTGAATTTGTAAAGATTATTACAAGCTCCACCGAGACTATGAAGCAGATGATGGGTGAGTTTCCTAACTTCCGCAAATCTTCCAATATCCATAAATATATAGTCGAGATGAATGATAAGGAGGAAGAAGGAGACCGGCTGTATACAGCTGCTATGAGAAGGCTTTATGTAGAATCAGAAGACCCGGTGGAGATCATGACTTGGACCCAGGTTTTTCAATGCCTTGAAGATTGTTGCGACGCCTGTGAAGATGTGGCCGATATAGTAGAAAGTATAATAATGAAGAATATTTGATGCGATTAGATAAGTTTATTTACACTACATTGGCATAAACGGTACAGTGATTGCATATAAATGTCTGAAGCGGAAAGCGGTGTGATGGGAATTAGTGGGTAGGGGGGATGAGAAGTGGCTTTGTTGGAAATTTTAAGTCAGCTCAAATGGTTAATGGTGCTATTATTCTTGCTGGGCGCCGTGTTAATTGCCATAGAGTTCATGATGCCGGGTTTTGGGGTTGCCGGCACCATCGGAATCATATCCTTACTGCTTGGGATTGTGATTGCATCCCAGGTTGTTTCACCCCCTGTTCTGGTTGGAATGATAGTTATTGCACTGTTGATTATAGTAGGCCTCCTGATATGGGCCTATCGTTCTGCTGTCAAAGGTGGCAGGATATCAAAGACTTTACTCCTTAGATCCAGGTTGAATAGTGAACAGGGATACAGCAGCGTACCAAACCGGGGGGAGCTGCTTGGGAAGGAAGGTTTAACCCTCTCATTGCTTCGACCGACGGGGCAGGCTGAAATAGACGGTCGGAGGGTAGATGTAATTACAAATGGAGAGTTTATACCCAAGGGCACCAGGGTGAAGGTGGTTCAGGTTGAAGGATTCCGTATAGTGGTTGAGCGTGTTAAAACCGAATGAGCTTCGGGCATTTTGCACCTATTTGGATGTATAATCCCTAGTCCACGTATATTTTTTCCGTAAGACAGTCGGCCACAAACACCCTGCCGTCATTTTCTATAAAATTCAAAATGCTGGACAGTATACTGTCCATATGCCCCCCATCGTTGGAAATGCAAGCTACGCCGATGACGGCATTTTTCCATTTATCATTTAGCTCTACTTCGGCAATCGATGCATTGAAGCGTGCTCTTAGGCGTTCCGTGAGACTTTTCACTATACGCCTTTTTTCTTTTAGGGAGAATACCTCATTTATATGAAGATGGATTTTACAGACGCCGATTACCATATAGCGTTCACCTCAAATATATCCCGGTCTAATCTGTCGGCATGTGTTTAAATCACTGTATCCAGAACCATCATGACGGCAAAGCCTATGATAACACCAAATGTAGCTATTCTATGTGCGCCTCGTCTGTGGGTTTCCGGAATCATTTCATCGCTGATGACAAATAGCATGGCGCCTGCCGCAAAGGCCAGCATAAGCGGGAGAATTGGCCTTGCGAGCTGTGTCATTACAAGGCCTATAATTGCGCCTATAGGTTCCACCAGTCCGGTCAGAAGCGCGACAAAAAATGCTCTGTAGGGAGAGGCTTTTTCGGTTGTTAATGCCAGGGCGACTGCCATACCTTCAGGCAGATTGTGTATGGCTATACCTATAGTTAATGCAAAGCCGTTGCTGTAGTCAAAATCTCCAAACCCAGCTCCTACTGCCAGACCTTCAGGAAAATTGTGTATCGTGATAGCAATAATAAACAGCCAAATCCTGCTTAAACTTTTGCTTGTTCCTTCCATTCCGGCAACTGTATGGAAGTGAGGCAGGTGTCGATCTATAAAGTCCAGGAACAATCCACCCAGTATGATCCCAAGCAAGGTAATGGTAGCTCCTGTTATTCCCCCTCCGCCTTTTTCAATGGCAGGGATTACCAGACTGAAGGAAGTAGCTGCTAACATCACTCCGGCTGCAAATCCCAGCATTGTTGTAAGGACCTTTTCCGAAACGTTTTTTGTGAAGAAAATAGGAATTGCTCCTATTCCAGTGCTGAGCCCGGCTATTAAGCTGGCTATCACTCCGATTGTTGCTAGATTCTGTTGGGCTAACCATTCTGCCATTGCACTACCCCTTTCCCTCTTATTGACACTGATAATTGCAATATTATTGTTTAATATAATTGTATAGCTCTGGTATAGAAAGTCAACTATAAAAGAGGCTTTTGGCGCTATGTTAAATAATATAGAGAAAAATATATTTTTTTGACTTGTTAATCAAAACGAAGATATATGGATAAAATAAGAAAAGGACTATCTATTGAAATGAGTCAGAGGAGGAGTTAAGTTGAAAGTTGTTGTGGATCAGGATCTTTGCATAAGTTGTGGACTTTGCATCAGTATATGCGAAGAGGTGTTTCAATGGAATGCTGACGATAGGGCGGAAGCCATTGACACCGATGTTCCTGAGGAACTGGAAGGGGATGTGCAGGAAGCTTTGGAGAGCTGTCCCACCGAGGCAATCAAAGAGGTTTGAGAATAAAGCCCCTGGTTTGTATGCCGGGGGCTTTATAAAAAAAGGATTAGTTATGTTCATTAAGGATGTTTATCATAGACCTCGAGAGATACGGTTCTATTGAAGATTCTGTTTATGCTTGGCTTATTTAAATTGACAATGAATACACCAGCAATAACTATCAAGCCGCCAAGAATTTGTCGCAGCATGATTTTTTCTCCAAGAATAAATATACCGCCGAAGGTGCTGACTACGGGTATCAGATTGGTGTAGGATGAAACAATGACCGAATCCAGGTAGGTAAGGGAGTATATATAAAGAAAATAGCTTATAGCGCTGCAAAATACGGCCAGGTACAGTATGTTGAACCATGCTATGGCGGGGATCGATATCCAGGAATCATGCTCCAGCAATGCGAGGGGAAGGAGGAACAGGGTCCCCAGCAGCGTTTGGTATGTTGTCAGCGCTAATCCCGAAAAGCTTTTCCTGATGCTTTTGCTGGCTATTATGTAGATTACCCACGATATGCATGCTCCCAGCATCAAAAGATTTCCTATAAAGGATTCAGGGGTGGATTGATGTACTTGTTCTTCCTTTATAATGAAGTAGACACCTGCCACCGACAGCAGTACTCCCAACCATTTAAGCGGCGGGATACGCTTCCTATATATGGCAAATTCAGCGCACACGGTAAACACGGGAATACTGGCAATGATCATTGATGCGGTGGATGCGGATGTAAGCTTTATGCCTATGGTTTCGAACAAAAAGTATATTGTGACGCCAAAAAGGGCAC
The DNA here is from genome assembly GCA_001513075.1 of Clostridiales bacterium DTU074. Lineage (GTDB taxonomy): Bacteria > Bacillota > Clostridia > Caldicoprobacterales > Caldicoprobacteraceae > DTU074. The sequence continues at coordinate 7,277 of LFSE01000066.1, forward strand.
TTATAAGCAAAATTGGGAATTCCCTTGTCTTTATCCTCATACGTTTATCCGGCTCCAGCTTTTTATAAACTGGAAATAGCAGGGCCGAAGCTATCAAAAACCGGAGAAAGGCCATGGTAAATGGGGGAATGCCGGTATTTAAAACGGCTTTGGAACTTACGAAAGACATTCCCCAAAAGATTACAGTAATCGAAATGGCCAGGTTTGCGCGGATTTTGGGCGTGATTTTTACTTTATAGTTCACGTATATCTCCTTCTTTCATTAATGCATTTATCTAATCTATCATTGTGCATATTTTGCGTTGAAAAGTCAATTGAAAAAAACAGCCGGGTCTGTCTGTAAACCCGGCTGTTTCAATATCTTTCATTAATTCTGTTGTTTAGTCGTTGTTTACGGCTCATCCGGTGACTCCGGCGGATTTTCCGAGCCGGGGTCTGGTGGTTCGGGAGGTGCTGCTACATCTATTATACAATTGCCTTCCAGACCCTTATATTTTACCGTGATGGTCGCCTGGCCGGGGGCTAAACCTTTAACCGTGCCGTTTTTGACGGAAACAACACTCGTGTTATTGGTGTTCCACTCCAAGCCTGAGCTTATCTTTTCCCTGCTTCCGTCACTGTACTCCAGTTCTGCCTCAAGCGTTATCTGCTCATCTACTTCAATGGACAGAGACTTGCCGGAGGCTGCTTTGATTATAATTCCAACGGGTTTTATAATCTTTATATCAACGCTGGCTGTGTATTCCTTGCCGCCTTCTTTGTATTTGGCGGAGATGGTTACAGTGTCCGGGTTGACGGCGGTAACCAGCCCGGCCTGTACGGTTGCCAGCTCATTGTTGCTGCTGGTCCATTCAACCTGATTGGTTACGCTTTGTTCTGATTGGTCATCAAACAGCAATTTGGCATCCAACTTCAGTGTATTGTTAGAGGCCATGTTTATATTAAGGGATGACCCCTTCGGAGAGATGGCCAATCCGGCGATTTTAATCTCGGGAGCCGGTTCCTTTACATTTATCATAAGCGGGCTGCTGCTGATATTTCCGAGGGTGGCTTTTATTTCAGCTTTTCCCGGCGCCAGAGCTCGTATTGTGCCGGCCTTTATTGAAACTACCTTGTCACTGTTGACCACCCATTCTATATCCGAAGGATTTTGCTCCACTACACCGTATTGATATGTTACACGGACGTTTATATCCTTGCTTTCACCAACCAACAGCTCAATCGGACCGGGAGTCTGGAGTTCAATCTTGACGGGTTTAAGTTTGGGTTTCAGACTGGCTGTTAATGACGGATTTTTCTTGCCCTTCATTATTGTAACTTCCGTTCCTGCAGGGATATTGTAGTATATCCATTTGGCATCCTCCACCAGAAGGCGTATGCAGCCATGGGAAGCTTTCTTCCCCAGGTTAAGCAAGGAACTGACCGACAAGGTGGATTCATCCGGTTTTCTGAATATCACCGAATGAAATAAAATGCCGCCCTTGATTCTTGACCAGTACTGGGCATATACGCCGAATTTGGCAAAATAACCCCATCGGCCTTTTTGACCCGGCATGATAAAGGTGCCCAGAGGGGTTGGTGTGGCATCGGTACCAGTAGAGCAGATCATCTGGCGTACAACTTTGGTATATTTTCCGTTATTGTCTCTGCCGAATACCGTCACTACCTGATTGGTGACGTCTACTTGAATTTTATAGGGTAAAGGTTTTTTTTGCTTTTCCTCTTTCTTTTCTTCTTTCCTATCTTCCTGCTTTTCCTTCTCATCTGATTCCAGGAAAGCGTCATCATCCAGCTGTTCTATATCTTCCGGCAATGGTGTTATGTTGTCATCCAATTGTGCCGTGTTTTCCAGCTCAAGATAATCCTGCCTTTCGGTATCACTATCCTGAATGATTTCCCGAGCCTTTTCATCCGTAGGCTCTGCATCAGCTTCTTCAATCACGCTTTGTTTGACAAGGTCATCTTTGGGTCTGCTCTTTAATCCACAGCCTGATAATATCGGCAGCAGGATAAAGAACAACGGAATTAATATGATTGCAAGTGTTCTCTTCATATCGTTCCCTCCTGTCATCAAAGAGAAGTTCCGCCTGCTGATATTTTAACTCACACTACTAATGATAGTGTTTAATTTTTCCAATGTCAATCCAATTTTGTTTTAAGCTTTTGCTTTGCCGGCGTATACACATAAAAAAGAAAATCAATGCCCCATGGAATATAATAGTAATATGAAAGGTAAATTATTCACTAAGGACACTGATTTTCCGTAGGAGAATTCGTTAATATCGCCGTATATATTGGGTATGACCAGGAATATAGGGCTCTCTGATTAAATTCAGCGGGTTACCATGGTGCCGATGCCTTTATCGGTAAATATTTCTAAAAGGATGGGGTGGGGTATGGTGCCGTTTATTATATGAGTCCGGTTTACTCCCTGTTCAATGCCTTTTATACAGCCTTCCACCTTTGGTACCATGCCGCCGTCAATTATACCTTTGCGAATTAGTTCATATACTTCATCTATCGTTATGACGGAAATTATGGATTCGGGATCTTTGGGGTCGAGACGGATGCCGTCAATATCGGTCAGGAAAATCAGCTTCTCTGCCTTCAAAGCTGCTGCTAGTTCCCCCGCCACGGTATCGGCATTGATGTTATAGCTTTCACTGTCGGGGCCTACGCCTATAGGTGCTACCACCGGAATGTATTCGTCTTTTGCTAGTATCTCCAGTACCCTGCAGTTGATGTTTTTTATTTTGCCCACATATCCGAGATCTACCCCGTCAACAGGTTCCATTGCTTCCACTTCGATTATGTTGGCATCCTTTCCGCAGAGTCCGATGGCTTTACCTCCCAGGGAATTAAGCTGTGATACAATATCCTTGTTTATTTTTCCCGTAAGCACCATCTGCACTACTTCCATAGCTTCTTTGGTGGTAATCCGCAAACCCTTATGAAAGCCGGTAGGGATGTTTAAGGCTGCAAGCATCTTTGTGATCTCCGGCCCCCCTCCGTGTACTACAATAGGATTGACTCCTACATATTTAAGAAGGGTAATATCCTGCATTATTGTACGGCTGAGCTCGTCATTGATCATGGCACTGCCGCCGTATTTTATAACGATCGTCTTACCGCTGAGCTTTTGTATATATGGCAGCGCCTCTGTCAAAATGCCGGCTTTTTGAATTAATGTATCCATTTCATTCCTCCTTGCAAATAAAAATACGGTTTCCTGTCTGCTCATAGGGAAAGCATTACAGGTACCAACCCGGATATTTGAGGCCGGTGGTTTCATCGAGGCCGAATAATATGTTCATGTTTTGTACAGCCTGGCCTCCTGCTCCTTTTATTAGGTTATCAATGGCTGATACGATGATAATGCGGTTTGTGCGGCTATCTGCCACAAAACCTATGTGGCACATGTTGGATCCGTTAACATGCTTTATCTCAGGTAAACTCCCTTCTTCATGGATTACTATAAAGGGCTCGTTGCTGTAGAAAGACGTATATAAGTCGTAAATATCGCTGAATTTCATACTCTTTGCGAGGGTGGCATAGATGGTACTCAGGATCCCCCGTTTTACCGGAAGAAGATGGGGGGTGAAGGATACAGTTACATCCTGTTTTGTCATCGCTCCGAGTTCCTGTTCTATTTCCGATGTATGTCGGTGACATGCAACCTTGTATGCTTTGATGTTTTCGTCGACTTCACAGAAGTGCAAGCCGGGGGACGGACTCCTGCCTGCACCGCTGGCGCCGGACTTGGAATCTATGATTATCGAATCCAAGTGGATTGTTTTAGCCGCCACAAGGGGTGCCAAAGCCAGCAGGGCTGACGTGGGATAGCAGCCCGGATTGCCAATCAGCCTTGCTTGCTTTATCTGTTCTCTGTAAAGCTCGGGCAGGCCATAAATCGATATCTCAAGAAGATCCGGACAGGTATGGCGGGTACCATACCATTTTTCATATATTTCTGCCGATTTGTATCTGAAATCGCCGCTTAAATCAATTATTCTGTTGCCCCTCTCATACAGGACGGGGATTATCTGATCCGAAGTGCCGTGTGGCAGGGAAGTGAATATAATATCGCTTTCCTTGGAAATCAAATCAATGTCCAAACGGCTGCATGTCCTGTTGAATATTCCTTTGAAGTTAGGGTATACGGAAGACACAGGCTGATCTGCAAAGCTTTGAGAAACCAGATGGATCAGCTCAACCTGAGGATGGACATAAAGCAGTCGTACCAATTCTATTCCGGCATAGCCTGTAGCGCCCAGAACGCTTGCTTTAATCAATGTATTGACCTCCTTTTAACACCAAATGGTCGGGCTGGAAATAAGGATAACCCAATTCTGATAGTAATAATTATACAATATAATGTATAAAAATACAATATTAATAATATTAATATTTACTTCAACCACTTCCTGTGTTTTATGCAACTTACTCAAAAATACATGTAAATTTTTTGTTAATAATAGCTATAGCCAGATTGTCCTGAAACCGATATAATATAGACATATCCTAGACCAGGAATAAGGTTTTGCATCATTGAAGGTGCAGAAAATACTATTATGGAGGGGTTTGAATGGCAAGTGTAACTCTAAAGAACGTTTATAAGGTGTATCCGGGCGGTGTAACTGCTGTCAGCGATTTTAACCTGGACATTGCTGACAAGGAGTTTGTTGTATTGGTTGGACCTTCCGGATGCGGTAAGACCACCACTCTGCGTATGGTAGCTGGGCTCGAAGAAATTACTGAAGGTGAACTATATATAGGCGATAAATTAATGAATGACGTGGCTCCCAAGGATAGAGACATTGCAATGGTTTTCCAGAACTATGCCTTGTATCCCCATATGACAGTATACGACAACATGGCTTTCGGGTTGAAGCTTAGGAAAACACCAAAAGCTGAAATTGACAGGCGTGTAAAAGAAGCTGCCCGAATGTTGGATATTGAACATCTGTTGAACAGAAAGCCAAAGGCCCTGTCCGGTGGTCAGAGACAGAGGGTGGCTGTAGGTCGTGCTATCGTTCGTGAACCAAAAGTATTCTTGATGGACGAGCCGCTATCCAACTTGGACGCCAAGTTAAGGGTTCAG
>LFSE01000058.1 GCA_001513075.1 Clostridiales bacterium DTU074
GTATACCCCTGTTCAGAAAAGCCAGCTCACGCAGACGATTACTGAGAACTTCAAGGTTGCAATTCAATTCCTCAAATATGGCGGGATCCGGCTTAAATGTAATAATGGTGCCAGTCTCACCATTGTTATTACCGACGACTTCCAATTCAGATACAGTATTGCCCCTTTCATAACGCTGTCTGTAGATATAACCGTCCCGCTTTACATGCACCACCAACCATTCCGATAGTGCATTTACAACAGAAACACCTACTCCATGAAGTCCGCCGGATACTTTGTATCCCCGTCCGTCGAATTTACCACCGGCATGTAAAACGGTAAGAGCTACCTCCACAGCAGGTTTACCCATTTTGGGATGGATACCTACCGGTATACCCCTTCCATTATCCGACACTGTAATCGATAAATCCTTATGGATTATAACATGAATGCGATCGCAAAAACCCGCCATAGCTTCATCTATACTGTTGTCAACAACCTCATATACCAGCTGATGAAGTCCTTTTATACCGGTACTTCCAATGTACATACCAGGTCTTTTTCTGACAGCTTCCAACCCTTCCAACACCTGAATCTGCGTCTCATCATAATTGGATATTCTGTTGTTTCGTTCATTTTTGAGTCGATCCATATTATTTAATTCCCTCCGTATTTTTTATGTCCATAGCTACTCCTTCAATAAATGTACTTCTTTTCAGAAGGGTGGTAGAAGAAATCGGAGATAAGTAAATCACGCTCATTTTGTTTATCTCTGCCAGTATAACGGTTTTTGGCTCATCTTCCGAAACCTTTCTTACAAATCCCTCTTCCTCGGCCATAGCCATAAATTCTCTGTTTATTCGAGATGAGTAAGCGGTTTTTATATCCAATATGGCAATTATATTTTTCATAGAAACTACTGTGTCTCCTCCTAAATGTAAAACCATATGATTATTCCTCCATTAAAAAACATAAATAGCCGTTAAGACTATTATAACCCTTTTATTCCAAACATAAAAGCATCATTGCAAAATATCATGCTATATTATAGACTATTCACCTTTTTTTTAATTTTTCCTTCATTTATCACAAGGATTTCAAATTTCTCAAGTTCCGCTGACGGTATACTTCTGTAATCGGCAGTTGTTACGAAAGTTTGAACATCACCCAGCTCCTGAAATATTTTGATCTGCCTCTCCTCATCCAATTCGGACATTACATCGTCCAATAATAGAACGGGGTATTCCCCCGTTTCCCCATACATGAGTTCTATATCGGAAAGCTTCAGCGAAAGGGCCACAGTCCTTTGCTGACCCTGGGAACCAAATATTCTCACATCCATTCCATTTAGTTCAAAGCTTATATCGTCCCGATGACAACCCACTCCGGTGTTTCCTCGCTGTATATCCTCCCAATACATTCTTTCTGTTTCGGCCAAAAAATCCTCTTGTATGGACCTTATATCTTCATAATTCCTTATCCTTATGGATGGTTTATATCTAATGGTCAGCTCCTCCGCATCCGATGATAGTTTTTTGTGAATTTCCTTGGCAATATTGGACAGCTTGCTTATAAATTCATAACGCTTTTGTATTATAAAGGCTCCTGCCTCGGCCAATTGTTGGTCAAAAATTCCCAGCATCTTCTTAAGCTCATCGTTTTTTTTGATCTGTTTAAGAAGATTATTGCGATGGATGAGTACCCTGTTATACTGCTGAAGATAATAGAAGTATTGCGGCTTTATCTGGGATATCTCCATGTCCATATAACGCCGTCTCTCGGAAGGTGCTTCTTTAACAATCTTTAAATCCTCAGGAGAAAACATAACCCCGTTTAGGTGCCCCATGAGCTGGCCCATTCTCTGTATCGTCATTCCATTGATCTTTATTTTTTTCTTATCCTTTCGGCTGATATTAATATCTATGCTGAATTGGGCCGTCTTCTTTTCTGCTTCAACCCTTACCCTGCAGCTTTCCTGTCCAAACCTTATAAGCTCGTAATCCTTTGATGTCCTGTGAGATCTGCCGGTACAGGCGAGAAAAATTGCCTCCAGTATATTTGTTTTCCCCTGAGCATTTTTCCCCGTAATCAGCACCTTTTTACCGCCAAACTGTATAGAAATCTGCTCATAATTCCTGTAATTGTTAAGGGTAAGTTCCCTTAGATGCAATCCCCGCACTTCCTTCCTTTACTACAAGATATTGACCGAATCCCTCAACTTCAACCCTATTGCCGGGGTATAGCTTTCTTCCCCTTCTTTGCTCTGCCACCCCGTCTACCTTCACCATTCCTTCGTGGATCATCCTATTGGCCTCGGCACCCGAATAAGCTATATTTGCCCATTTCAAAAACTGGTTTAGCTTTATGTAATCGGTACGTATCTCTACGGCCTTCATATCCTGTAAATATATGGGAGATCCCATCTCTAAAAGATGGAAGAAGTGCTCCCTTTCCTCCTTTCCAACTATAACATTTTCTAAGTCGCCCTATCCCTAACCATACAACCTTACGGGCAATACAAGATAACAAAACTGTTCTCCTTCAATAGGACGTATTATACACGGACTTACGTTTGTTGTAAAATCCAGACATATTTCCTGTTCCTTCATTACTTTAAGGACATCCAACAAATAACGGGCATTGAAGGCAATTTCAATATTTTTTCCTTCAAGTACAATTGGTATTTCTTCATAGATTTTTCCGATTTCCGAATTTGATGTAATTATCAGTCTGTCATCCTGAATATTTAATTTAATTAAATTATTTTCCAGCTCCTGCGCCATAAGTGAAGCCCTTTCCACGCTCTGATACAGAAGAAGTGTATCAATCTTTATCCTAGTTTTGTACTCCTGTGGTATTATTTGTCTATAATTTACAAATTCTCCTATTATTAACCTGGATATTATCTGTGTATTTACCGTATCAAATATAATGTGTTTAGGGCCCACACTTATCCCCACATTTGTCTCATCATCGGTTAAAATTCTGCTGATCTCGTTCAACGCTTTTCCGGGGACAATCATGCTTATATTTTCGCCGGTTTCCGGCAGCTCTTCCTTTCTAAGTGCCAACCTGTATCCATCAAGACATACCATATAGATCGAATCGTACTGAATTTCGATCAAAGCACCGGTTAGTATCGGCCTTGTTTCATCAGAAGCAACAGCAAATATGGACTGCTGTATCATGCTCTTCAGTATATCCTGCTGTATATATATAGGTCTGTTTCCTTCTACCTGTTCTACTTCCGGATACTCACTCGGGTCCAGGCCCTGTAATGTAACTAAACTGTTTTGCGATTTAATTTCCACCTGGAATCGCTCATTAAGCTGTACCGTTATGTCGGCTTCGGGAAGTCTGCGCACAATATCTCCGAAAACTCGGGCAGGCATTACTACAGAGCCTTCTTCGATTACTTCAGCGGGTATATTGGTTTTAATGGTTAACAGATCCTGATCACTGCCTACCATGCAAACCATATTATCCTTCGCTTCAATGAGAAAACCTTCCAGTATTGGAACGTTAATCTTGGATGATATCACTCTCTGTATAATCGATATTGCCGTTGATAATTTTTTCTGACCACATTTGAATTTCATGACATACCTCCTATAACTGATGAGTATAATATTAGTTTATAGTAGTAATAGTAGTAATAGCTGTGAATATGTGAATTATTGTGTCGAAAGGCGGTGGATCCACAAAAATTATGTGGATAGTCTGGGGATAACTTGTGCCTTTCCGCATGCAATTTCATAAGTATCAATTCAGGATACAATTTGGTGGCTAGCTCTCCTTTATTTTTTTTATCAATTCATCAATTGTTTTGCTCAGTTTTTGATTTTTTTGTATATCCTGCTGTATCTTATCGTAAGCATGGATGACCGTGGTATGATCTCGTCCGCCGAATTCTTCACCAATTTTAGGCAGGGACTGGTCTGTGAGCTCTCTACTGAGGTACATAGCGATCTGTCGCGGATAAGCGATAGACCTGCTCCTCTTTTTTGATTTAAAGTCCTCCACCCTGAGATCATAATGTTGTGCCACCACCTGCTGGATTAGGGGTATCGTGATCTCCTTGGGCTGTGTGTTGGACAGTATGTCCTTCAAAGCTTCATCCGCTATGGAAAGACTTAATTTATTGTTAGTAAGAGAAGCATAGGCCATAATTCTTATTAGAGCTCCCTCGAGTTCCCGGATGTTGGATTCGATCCGTTTTGCGATAAAAAGCAGTATTTCATCGTCTATGTCTATGTTTTCTAATTCTGCCTTCTTCTTCAATATGGCGACTCTGGTTTCAAGATCCGGAGGCTGGATGTCAGCAATTAAGCCCCATTCAAACCTGGAGCGCAATCTGTCCTCAAGGGTCGGGATTTCTTTTGGCGGACGGTCGCTTGATATAATGATCTGTTTGTTTGCCTCATGCAAAGCGTTAAACGTATGGAAAAATTCCTCCTGCGTTCTCTCCTTTCCGGCAATAAACTGTATATCGTCTATTAAAAGTATATCTATGGTGCGGTAACGATTGCGAAATTCTACGTTTTTGTCATCCCTGATCGAATTAATTAATTCGTTGGTAAACTTTTCAGATGTAACGTACAGCACTTTGGCGTTGGGATTATGCGAAAGAATAAACTGCCCGATGGCATGCATCAAATGAGTTTTGCCCAATCCAACGCCACCGTATATGAATAAGGGATTATAGGCTTTGGCCGGCGATTCAGCAACCGCAAGACAGGCTGCATGAGCAAATCTGTTGCTGTTGCCCACAACAAATGTATCAAAGGTGTATTTTGGGTTCAGAATGCTGTGGGTATAGTTGTTATTTATATCTTTCGGGCTCATTGATTCCAAGAATGAATCCACTTCATTCTCAAGAATGAATTTTATAAAGATGGAAGTGCCGGTAACTTCCTTTAAAGCGCTTGATATCGTATCTATGTACCGTGATTGTAAAATATTTTTCGTAAATTCGTTGGGGACGCTAAGTATAATTTCATCGTCTCTTATAATCAATGGCTGTATTACTCTAATCCAGGTATCAAAACTGACGTCGGACAGCTGTATTTTAAGATTTTGAAGGGTTTTCTGCCAAATATCGCTGATGTTTTTATCCATAACCAAAAACCTCCTAAAGAATGTGGGAAAACCTACTAAATAATATTCTAGCCATATTTTAGAATAATATATAGCAAAGGCATCCGACTATAGTGAATCGGACAAAAATGTATATCGGGATATTAAGTTATTAACATTATTCACAAGATGAAAAATCCTGCAAATTAAAATTTTTTAAAACGGAACAGGCAAGTTATACACAAAGTTATCCACAGAATGTGTATAACTAAAAAAATTTCTTCAATAATAAATATCAAAAGGACAATAGAGTTATCAACAGTAACTATATAATATCAGATAATCTGTGGATAATCAATTGTTGATAAGTTTTGATTTCTTGACATGCCGCTGAAGTTTCGCTTATAATACTAACGTATAGAAGGAGGGCAAAGCAGGATTCAATATTTTTTTGTTAACCGGTTGTGGAAACGTACTACTTAATATGTGGGAAATTTTGTTAAGATGGATGTGAGCCGGGCTAAGTCTTGTTTACTAGAAATGGAAAAGCAATTAGTGTGGAAGGAGCCTGCATTTTCTGTTTTGGCTTCATCAATACGAAGGGGTCCATTTTCCGTTGGGATGGTAGGATGTAGCAAGGACATAAAGCATTTTATATCGAAGGAGGACATGACATGAAAAGAACGTTTCAGCCAAAAAACAGGCAAAGAAAAAAGGAACATGGTTTTAGAAAAAGGATGAGGACAAGAAGTGGTCGTATGATAATCAAAAGAAGAAGAAGAAAGGGAAGAAAGGTGTTAACAGCATAAGGCCGCTATGAAGTGGCCTTTTATAACTGATGAATGTTGCTCAAATTGTTCCTGGAGAAGAAACGTCGTGAAGAAAATATTTAGATTGAAGAAAAGAGCAGATTTTAATCGTACTTACAAGAAGGGCAGATCAACAGCCAATGCATTTTTCGTTTTGGTCTATAGGAAATCGGGATTGCCAGTTACGCGAGCGGGATTTGCTGTAAGTAAAAAGTATGGGAAATCGGTAAAAAGGAACAGGATAAAGCGACAGTTGAAGGAGATTTATCGTCATAGGATTCCTCTTATAAAAGAGGGCTTTGATTTGATATTCGTTGTGCGCAAGAATGCACGGGATTTGGAGTTTTCCGAAATGGAAAGAGCGGTGGATGATTTGTTAAAAAGGGCCCGGCTCTATAAGGAGACGAGCTGATTTGTCCGGAAATGACGAAAAGAGATTGTTAACCAGAATAATAATCGGGATAATAAAGTTATATCAGAGGTTTATTTCACCTGCATTGCCCGGAAGCTGCAGATTTTATCCTACCTGTTCCCAATACACCATACAGGCTTTGGAAAGGTACGGTGTTTTAAAAGGATTAAGTATGGGAATAAAAAGAATATTGAAGTGCCATCCTTTCCACCCGGGTGGATATGACCCATTAAAGTAAATTGTGGGGGTAGAAAAAGTAATGGAGCATTTTTTTGTGCTATTCGACAATGTTATTGTGATCCAAGCTGCCAATCCAGGCTTATGGGGATCATTCGTAAATTTTTTGGGATATATACTGACCGGAATTAATAATATTACCAATAACTACGGGCTTTCGGTTGTTTTATTTACCATACTTATGAGATTTGTGCTTCTGCCGTTGGATCTGAAGGGAAGAGCATCTACGAAAAAAATGAATGATCTGAAGCCGGAATTGGACAAAATAAATCAGAAATATAAAAACGATCCGGAAAAAAGAAACAGAAAAACAGCGGAATTGTATCAGAAGTATGGAATAAACCCGCTTGGCGGCTGTCTGCCTTTATTGCTGCAGATTCCCGTTTTTTTTGCATTATTTGCGGCCTTGAGGCAGATCGCAAGCGTTGCCCTGGGAGAATTTTTTATGGATCTGTTGAATCAATATGAGCCTTCAATTGTGCCTGTTCTTGACCAAATAAAAGAAGTAATAGACAAATCAACGGAAATAAAAGGAAATTTTGCTGACATACTCCCTCAGCTATTTGTAAGAAGTGATTTGCCTATCATTGATAAAATGAAAGAATTAGCGGGAAGCGAAAACATAGACTTACTGGTAAACACAATCAATAAAATCAGCGATCAGGAAGTGTATCAATTTTTGCAAAGCTCCAATTACAGTTCATTCCGATTCCTGTGGATAAGAAATATATGGATTGCTGATTCACCATTGGTCAGTATTTCCGGAAAGCCAATCAACTTTTTTTCCGGTATTTGGAACGGGGTTTTTATACTTCCTATTCTTGCCGGTATTACCTCGTATTATCAGGGTAAACTTGTGAATCCTTCAGGTGGTGGTGAGCAAACGAAGGGTTTTACAGCTATATTTCCTATATTATCGGTGTGGTTTACTTCGATGTATACAGCTGCATTTGGTGTTTATTGGATAACAAGCAATATCTTTCAAATTGTTCAGCAGATTGTATATAATAATATAAATAAGCCTGAGAAGGAAGGTGCAAAACGTGAAGAGCGTTGAGACTTCTGGGAGAACCGTTGAAGAAGCTATATTGATGGCAGTGGCGCAATTGGGTGTTCGAAGGGATAATTTAAATATTGAAATAATTGAACAACCTTCAAAAAGGCTTTTCGGTATAATCGGGGGAAAGAGCGCCAAGATACGGGCAACTGTAAAAAGTGATGTTAAGGATGAAGTGAAAGAATTTCTGACAAAGCTTTTGTCTTATATGGAAATTGAAGCTAAAATATCGATAACCGAAGATGATTCAAAGATAATGGTTCGTCTTAGCGGACAAAATATGGGTTTGCTCATTGGTTACAGAGGCGAAACCCTGGATGCGCTACAATATTTGACCAATCTGGCTATTAACAAAAATAACACAGAGTACAAGCGAATTATCATTGATACTGAAGAATACAGAAGTAAACGAGAAGAAACTCTGAGACGGCTGGCTAAGCGATTGGCCAACAAAGTTCAAAAGACAAAACGCAGTATTGTGCTGGAACCGATGAACCCATATGAAAGGCGAATAATTCATTCTACATTGCAGAATCATCCGAATGTGATAACATACAGTGAAGGAGATGAACCCTATCGTAAGGTTATAATAAAAGCAAAATAACAATGTAAACCCTTTGATTAACCCAGTAGCGATACTGGGTTAATATTATGTTGGAGAGGTTAATAAAGAAGTGGGAAACGAAAAAGGTTTACATAAGGAGGAAGCGGTAAAGAGAATATGCTGATGGAAGATACAATAACTGCCATATCCACACCCATCGGTGTAGGAGGTATTGGCATAGTACGTATTAGCGGAAGCAAATCACTTGATATTGCAAGAAAACTGTTCAGGACGAAAGCTGGTAAGAAGATAAAGGATTATAAAAATCGGTATTTTTACTACGGAAAAATAGTGGACAGCGAAGGCAAAACCGTTGATGAGGTTCTAATGGTTATTATGTTAGCCCCAAATTCTTATACAAAAGAAGATATAGTCGAAATTCATTGTCACGGTGGTATTGTGCCGTTACGCCAGATATTAAAACTTACAATTCAACAGGGCGCCAGATTGGCACAGCCGGGGGAGTTCACGAAACGGGCTTTTTTGAATGGCAGGATCGATTTGGCACAAGCGGAAGGTATAATGGATTTAATATGCGCAAAAACCGAAACGGCTGCAAAAGCGTCTATACAGCATATGGAAGGAATTCTGTCGGAAAGAATAAAGAATATGAGAGAAAACCTTATTGATCTGTTAGCTCGGATTGAAGTTACTATAGACTATCCGGAGGAGGATATTGAAGAGATTGAGGCAAAAAGGTGTATCGAAAGCCTGACTTATATTAATAAAGAGATAGACCGTCTTCTGGCTACAGCGGATCGGGGTAAACTAATACGTCAGGGTATAAAGGTTGTAATAGTCGGAAAGCCAAATGTAGGAAAATCATCCCTATTAAATGCCCTGTTAAGGGAGAATCGGGCAATAGTGACCGATATACCGGGCACAACAAGAGATATTATAGAGGAATCCCTTGATATAAACGGGGTATTGGTGCGAATACTAGATACAGCTGGAATCAGAAAGGCAAAGGATATTATAGAGGATATAGGAATAAAGAGATCCATACAAAATATGAAGGAGGCCGATTTGGTACTTTGGGTGATGGATGCGACTCGGATAATAGATAAAGAGGATCTGGAAATTGCTGAAAGTATAAAGGAAAAAAAGAAGATAGTCATACTCAATAAGGTTGATAATCATGTGATAATAGACTTGAATAATGTAAAAGAATATATAGAGGGTGTACCAGTAATAAGGACATCGGCAATACTAGGACAGGGCATTTCGGATGTTGAAAAGCGTATTTACGATATGGTAATGAGCGGGAAGATTCAGGCGGATGACGAGCTGATGATAACCAACATAAGACATCAGGAAGCCCTTATGAGGGCAAACGAGCATATCAGAGATGCATTAGATGCTCTAAAAGACAATGTGGCTTTGGATCTGGTTTCGATTGATATAAGGGGTGCCTGTGATGCTCTGGGTACCATTACCGGAGAGAGCGTAACAGAAGATCTGATAGATAAAATATTCTCAGAATTCTGTTTGGGAAAGTAGAGGGAATTGAATATGGAATTCTATGCTGGTTATTATGATGTCATAGTAGTGGGAGCTGGTCATGCGGGTTGTGAGGCTGCCCTGGCAGCTGCACGTTTAAATTGTAAAACAGCAGTGTTTTCAATTAGCCTGGAAGGAATTGCAATGCTGGCATGCAATCCTTCGATAGGAGGAACATCAAAAGGACATCTGGTTAGAGAAGTAGATGCCCTGGGGGGCGAGATCGGTATAAATACCGACAAGACTTTTATACAGATAAGAATGCTGAATACCGGGAAGGGGCCGGCGGTGCACTCGTTAAGAGCACAAGCTGACAAAAGAAATTATCATATGTCAATGAAACTAACGCTGGAAAACCAGAATAATCTTGATGTCAAACAGGGCGAAGTGAAGGAAATAAAGGTACGGGGTAATCGGGTTGACGGTATTGTGCTTACTACTGGTGAATATTATAAATGCAGAGCTGTTGTCTTGGCAACGGGAGTTTATTTGAAATCCAGAGTTATCATTGGAGAATTTTCTATAAATAGCGGACCGTCGGGCCTTTTTCCTGCCAATTATCTGTCACAATGTCTAAAGGATTTGGGATTCAGCTTAAGAAGGTTTAAGACAGGAACACCGGCTCGTGTTAATAAAAGGAGCATAGATTTTACAAAAATGAAGGAACAGCCGGGTGATGAAATAATTATTCCTTTTTCATTTATGAATGATTCCATTATTCGAAAGCAGGTACCCTGCTGGCTTACGTACACCAATCAACACACTCATGAAATAATAAGGCAGAATTTGCATCGTTCTCCCCTGTATTCCGGTATGATTGAGGGTGTGGGAGCCAGGTATTGTCCTTCAATTGAGGACAAAGTAGTGAAATTTAAGGATAAGGAAAGCCATCAGGTATTTATAGAGCCTGAGGGGCTGAATACCATGGAAATGTATGTACAGGGTATGTCGACCAGCATGCCGGTAGATGTTCAGATTGCCATGCATCGTACCGTACCGGGTTTGGAAAATGTTGAAATTATGCGCCCCGCCTATGCTATAGAATACGACTGTATCGACCCGACACAGTTGAAATTGTCCTTGGAAAGCAAGGATATTGAGGGTTTGTTTTTTGCCGGCCAGATTAACGGTAGCTCTGGATATGAAGAAGCGGCAGGTCAGGGAATAATAGCGGGAATCAATGCCGTCCAATATGTACGAAACAATCCTCCTTTGATATTGGATAGATCACAGGCATATATTGGGGTATTAATTGATGATCTTGTAACAAAGGGAACCAACGAACCATACAGAATGATGACATCCAGGGCTGAATACAGGCTTTTGCTAAGGCAGGACAATGCCGATATAAGGCTGACCGAAATCGGAAGGAAGATTGGGCTGGTAGACAATAAACGATATGATAGATATATGAAAAAGAAAGAATTAATTGAAAAAGAATTGGAAAGGGTTAAAGAAATTATTATATCACCAACCGAAAAAATACTAGAATTTTTGGAAAGAAAGGGGACTACGCTGATAAAGAGCGGAATTACACTGTATGATCTGCTAAAGCGGCCCGAGATAGGATATGATGATTTAAAAGAAATAGGACTCGATAATGAAGTACTTGGAAGGCAGGAACGTGAGCAGGTTGAGATACAGATAAAATATGAAGGCTATATAAAAAAGCAAATAAGACAGGCTGAGCAATTTAAGAAGATGGAGAATAAAATTATTCCTGATGATATTGAATATGACGACATTAAAGGCCTTAGAATTGAAGCAAGACAGAAACTGAAGGAAATAAAACCCCGTTCGCTGGGCCAGGCATCGAGGATTTCCGGAGTCTCGCCTGCTGATATTTCGGTTTTGATGGTGTATCTGGAGAAGATGAGGAGGTTAAAGAATATTGGTGGATGAGAGGTATATCCTTCGAAGCGGTCTTTTAAAATATAATATTGACCCGAAAGACAAAATGATAGATGATTTTATAAAATATATGAAATTACTTATAGAAAGAAATAAATTATACAATCTGACAAAGATAACTGAACCACGAGAAATTGTTGTTGAGCATTTTTTGGATTCTTTATCAGCATTGAAACTGGATATTATAAAAGGCGAAATGAAAGTTATTGATGTCGGCACAGGAGCCGGTTTTCCGGGAATACCGCTAAAACTGGTTATTCCTGAAATAGAAATTACGTTAATAGATGCTTCAAAAAAACGTATAAACTTTGTAAGGCATGTAATAGAAATGCTTGAAATGGAAGGTGCAACAGCAATACAGGAAAGGGCTGAAATACTGGGAAGAGACGAGAAATATCGGGAAAAATATGATATAATTGTTTCCCGTGCTGTTGCCCAAATCCGGGTTCTGTGTGAATATTGTCTGCCGTTATTGAATTTGAGTGGGGTATTTTTAGCATATAAAGGTCCGGGGATAAAGGAAGAAATAAAGGATTCTGACAATGCAGTAGAGATACTTGGCGGGGAAATAAAGGGAATAGAAACATTGGAAGTGCCATACTCCAATAAAACCCATAATATTGTAATTATAAAAAAGATAAAAGAAACGCCGAAAGAATACCCACGTTCCGCGAAAAAAATAAAAAAATCGCCATTATAATAGCGATTTTTTTATAATAAAAGAGAAAAACAGAGAAAAAAGAAGAAAACAAGAGCAACAGAAGAAAACAAGAAAATAAATAAAAAATACGAAAAAATAAGAAGGAATTACACAGTAAATGGAGAATACATTATATGGAACGGGAGGGGGTTACATGAAAAGGATAAAAAGTATACAAGGCATGGGGAATAACCTGTCGGAAAAAAGCAGGATTGTACAGGAAATTCCTATTGAAAAGATCAGGCCCAATCCATATCAACCAAGAAAAGAATTTCCCAAAAAAGCGTTAGAAGAATTATCCCAATCAATAAAAGAATATGGACTGCTTCAACCTATTACTGTAAGACAAATTAATTCCGATGTTTATGAATTGGTTACTGGAGAAAGACGACTGCGAGCAAGCAAGATGATCGGAATGAAAAATATACCTGCAATTGTTATAGCTACTCAAGAAAGGGATTCTGCCATTCTGGCAATGATAGAAAATTTACAAAGGGAAGATTTGCACTATTTGGATGAAGCTGTCGGATATGCTTCACTGATACACGATCACGGCTTTACTCAGGAAGAGTTGGCAAGGAAAATTGGAAAAAACCAATCAACAATAGCTAATAAAATCAGGTTGTTAAAATTACCGGAAAATATAAAGAAACTACTTATTATGAATAATTTGACAGAAAGGCATGCAAGAGCCTTATTAAGACTTCCTGATGATGACTTGAGAATGAAAGTTATAAAACAGATAATAAAGAAAAAGTATAATGTGAAGAAAACGGAGATGGTAATAACAAGGATATTAAACAAACTACAACTGGAACGGTCCGATTCAAGGAAAAGGATAAAGGCTCATAGATATTACGGCGATACAAGGATCATTATAAACACCATAAAGAAAGCGGTCAATATGATAAAGGACTATGGCATAAATCCACAAATAATGCAAAGAGATAAGGAAGACAGTATTGAAATAATTGTTAAAATACCAAAAGAAAAATAGAAATAAAGCATGGTTTTCGATTATTCGATAACTATGCTTTTTTTATTTTAGTAAATTATACTTTAATCATTTATGATTATCTAATATAATATAGAATTAAGAAAGGTACATAAAGGAGATGTGTAAATGTCCAAAATAATATCCATTGCAAATCAAAAAGGGGGAGTCGGGAAAACCACAACAAATGTGAATTTAAGCGCATGTATAGCAGAAAGAGGCAAAAGAGTGCTGGCAATAGATATAGACCCACAGGGAAATACAACCAGCGGATTTGGGATAGAAAAAAACAAAGTACAATATTCAATATATGATGTGTTAATAAATGAACTGGATATAAACAGAGCAATAATTAAGACAAAGATAAAAAACCTCGATATAATAATTTCAAAATTAGAATTGGCCGGTGCTGAAATTGAGATGGTTCCAATGATGGCAAGGGAAACGATTTTAAAAAAAGTAATTGAAAAAATAAATGAAAAATATGATTACATATTCATTGATTGCCCCCCTTCTCTAGGTTTACTGACAATAAATGCATTGACTGCATCGGATAGCGTTATTATACCGATACAGTGTGAATACTATGCTTTGGAGGGTTTAAGCCAGCTGCTAAATACGATAAATCTGGTAAAGAAGAATTTAAACCCTGGATTAGAAATAGAAGGCGTTGTATTGACCATGTTTGATGCGAGAACCAATTTATCAATTCAGGTAGTGGAAGATGTAAAGAAGCATTTTCAAGATAAGGTATATAGATCTATAATACCGAGAAATGTACGACTAGGCGAAGCTCCAAGCCACGGAATGCCAATAATATTATATGATCCAAGATGTGTAGGAGCAGTGGCATACAACGAATTAGCCGAAGAATTTTTAGAAAATGATGAAGGGATGATGTAAATGGCAAAACGAGGCTTGGGAAAAGGTTTAGATGCTTTGTTATCTTCATACGGAGAAGTTGAAGGTAAGCAGGAAAATGGTTACATAAAAGAGATAAAAATAAATCAAATCGATCCTAATACAGAACAGCCAAGAAAAAAATTTGATCAGGATAAAATTAACGAATTGGCAGAATCGATAAAACAACACGGAGTGGTTCAACCCATAATTGTAAAACCAAATAAAGACAGGTATTTAATAATTGTGGGAGAAAGAAGATGGCGTGCTGCAAGATTGGCTGGTTTAACTCATATTCCTGCTATAGTAAGGGATGTGGATAAAAAAGAAATTGTGGAGATAGCTCTTGTTGAAAATATTCAGCGAGAAGATTTAAATCCGATAGAAGAGGCAAGAGGAATAAAGCAGCTTATAGACGAACACGGTCTTACACAGGAGGAAGTAGCCGAACGGATCGGCTGGAGCAGGCCGGCTGTAACAAATGCTTTAAGATTACTGACGTTAAGTGATGAAATAGTTGGATACATTGAAGATGGGGTGATAACATCCGGGCACGCAAGAGCTTTATTGATCATAAAAGATGAGAAAATGAGAATACAACTGGCAAAAAAAATTATTGAGAATAATTTAAGCGTACGTGAAACTGAAAATTTAGCAAAAAAAATAAACGAAGAAAAAACGGAAAATAAAGATAAAAGAAAAAAAGAAAAACCAGGATATATAAAAGAAATTGAGGAAAGATTGGAAGAATATTTGGGAACAAAGGTTATAATAACGCATGGAAGAAAAAAAGGAATAATTCAAATAGAATATTATAGCGATATTGACCTGGAAAGAATAATGGAAAGGATGAAACAATAAAAATGTTTCACGTGAAACATTTTTATTGTTTCACGTGAAACATTTCTTGGTGTGTGAAATATTATAGCTGCACCCGATTGATCATTTTTCTGGCTGTAACTACGCAGGCCTTTATAAATAGCCTCTGACCAAATTGGTGAAAATATTATATTCAAAGAAAAAATTGCCGAACATGGAGTTTTCAATATATTTATATATATTATCAAAAGGAGCTAAAGTCAGAACCATCGGAACCAGGGATGCGAGGAAAAAAATCAAAAACATGCCATTAAGTATACCCAATGCTGCTGCGAATATCTGATCATATCGTTTGAGGACGGGTAAGCCTATAACTTCTTTTGCAATTGAAATAATCACCGTACAAACAATTCTTATAACAACAAAAAGCAATAAAAAGCATAGCATGTTCAGTATTATGCATGCAATAGTATGGTCAAAATAATCTCCAATATTGTTTAGATCATTAAATCTAAGTTCGTTTAAATTGCTGAACACCAGACGATTGAAAGGGGGCGGAAGCTTTGCGCGATCAACTATATTTGCTATCTGTTCATGATTCAATGAGAACACAGAGGTAGCCCGTTCTTCGATTGATTCGATTCTTGAAGCGCCTTCGGTGAAATGAATGATTCTATCCAATAAGTCGGGGTATTTGTTTACCAGCAGTCTGGAAAGAATCGGATAAAATAAGAGGGAGCCGGCCCAGGAAATACAAAAGGATAAAAAGCCCAGAACAGACACAACAAAGCCGTTATATATTCCGTATAGAGCCGATATAAATAAAATAATTAATACTAAATAGTCTATATAATTCATTAATTTCCATCCTTTCGAATGTTAGATTTACCTAATACATATGTATGCAGAAGATTATTTTTATCCACAACATATATGTTATTAGGTGAATAGGCTGTCCAATACAGTTTAGCAGGAGAAATATCCAAATTGTATCTCTTTTGTATATATCCATTTTTATCAACAATTACAATATTGTTTTTTTCCAGGGCAATTATATATTCATTTTTATAAGTTTGCACGCTTGTTAAACCATTGGGGAATTCTTTTGTCTCCATCTCTCCTTTTTCGTTTATATAAATTGCGTTTGCCTTGTTGTATCTTGCATTATTAAAATAAAGCAGCATATCATTTTTAAAGTTGGCCTGACGGTGAATACAGCTATTAGGACCGTGTAAGGTCCATATATGGGAGCCATCAATATTGTAACACATTATCTGATGAATGCCAATTAGAACAATGCGGTCTTGCGTACTATAGATTTTATACAATGCAATATCGTCAAGAGACAGAACACCGTAGGGAGAGTTCCCATCGGTAAAGTGAAATACCCGTGTTGAAGGATTGGGAGTATCGGTTGCTATGGTAAGAATGGATATTAATTTGTTTACGTCGCTATAAGAGGCATCTAGGAAAGAGGAGTGCTCCATACCGCTTAAATCGGCAGGAATATTATTACCCTTTTTTAGTAACTGAAGCTTTAACTGGTCACTGGAATCCTTTAACACAATCAAAAGCAAATCTCCAAATTCCTTGATATCCCATCCATCAAAATCTCCAGGTATTTCATAGATCATTTCAAAGGGTATTGCGTAGGTATTGTAAATATACCTGTTATTTATTAGGGCATAGTTATCGGTTGATTTATTAATTATGGGTATATTTCCCATATTTTCAATATCCTGTTGTGTAAAGGGCAGACTCAATTCAGTCCCATCATAAGTATAAAAAGAGGTATCATCGGATGTGACCGCAATTCCATTTCTGAAAAAATGTATTTTTGCATTATCGTCCAGTTGTATCGGTTCGGCAGATATAGAAGGGAATAAAGCATCCTGTCTGTTAAATATACTGGGCTTGAACAGGTATAATCCTCCGATAGCGACGGCTATTACAAACAAAAAAATCAAAAGTAACCTGGTATATTTCATTATAACCTCCGTAACGAATAAACATAAGCAGTACAAAAAGTATCAATATATACAATTATTCGTCAGGATATGAAAAATTCCTTCAAAAAAACAGATACAGTTATATTTTTATTGCTTACAATACAATTGTGCAGCAAGATGGGCTTATGATATGTTAATTGTACGAGACGTTCACGACAAAGGTTCTGCTGACCGTTGTCAGAACAGGGGCTCATACAGTCGGTTTTCAATTATATTAACGATGTCCTCCGTGCTTTTACCTCTGGCATTGATTAAAATTGCGCCGAACGGCTTTTGGTATGGATGTGTTTCAAATTGTTGACTCAATAGCCGGTTTAGGTTGACTAAAGTATCGGCTTCAGCCTCTTGATAATATATTAGCGCGTCAATGGGTGAATTGATTTCGTCATAATAAAGGGTTTTGTACCCCAGCTTTTCCAAATTGCTCATTATTTGTTCCAAGCCCCTTTGGACCGCTATAATTTTCATAAAAAACACCTCCGGTCATTATTTTGACCGCAAGGTGTTATAATAATTCATCGGCTCATGGCTTTTTCGATTGCTTCAACTTCCTCCTGGGATAATGGATAATCTGAAGCTTTGTCTTTTATGGGTTTTGCATATATAGATGAAGAATGTCTGGTAAACAGGCCCGTTAATACAAGGCCGTTGCCTTTTTTGTCCAGCAATGCGGCTGAAAAACTCAAATCTCCGCCCATTTGTTTGAAAGGGTTATATCTTTTTACGCATACGTTTTGTATACATGATTCCAGGTTATTAACAATATCTTTATGATTTTTTTCCATTCTTTCGATTCTGGCTATGGTGCTTTCTACAGAATCGATATGATTCAGCAGCATGGCTTCCAGGTTTTTGTTATCCATTCCCCTCATTAGTCTTTTATATTTTCGGATTATATTTCTGGTTCTTGCGGAATTTATAATGGCAATAATCAGGGACAATATTGATAGAGTTATAGCAATGATGACTATTATATAATCGTTATCATTTATTATTTGAATAATGTCATAAATGTTCATAAATACACCCTCCATTCTAGAAGCGGCTTTAGTCTGTCAGTAATATACGAGAATGGGTTTATCGGATATTGAAAACCGGACGGGGGTTGTTGTTATAATATCACCATCTCCATTTACCGGAAGATTTTCATTGCTTTTAATATTGATGCTTTTGCATCTGAATGTTGCAACATAGGGCAGATCAAGATGCTGTCCTTTTATAAACTTTGGAAACAGAAACGGGAAAAGGTAACGGGGAACGGGCTTTATTAATATTACATCAATATATCCATCATTGATTGAACCCATTGGGTTAACATACATTCCTCCGCCGTAGTGTGTTCCGTTGGCTATAGCAAGAAGGAGTATGGGAGTTTCGAATTCTTTGCCGTCGATTTCGAGATAAACATATTTATCCCTATAAGTAAAAAATTTTAATAATGCAGATAAATAATAGGCCGTCTTTCCTGAAATCCAGCGCTTCATTTTTTCAATATCGCGAGCTATTTCAGCATCGAATCCGACACTGGCCACGTTAAAAAAGTATTTATTCCCGTAATTAATTGTGTCTATTAGCTTTGTTCTGCCGTTTGTTACAATATATAATGCCTTTTTGATATCAATGGGGATGTTTAAGGCTTTTGCCAGATCATTTCCAGTTCCCAGCGGTAATATACCAAGTGGGATCGAGGAACCGGTCAGGCCGTTGGCAACTTCCATTACTGTACCGTCTCCACCCACCGCAATAATACCGTGGAAACGAGGGGAGGATATGGCATCCCTGGCCAGTTCGGTGGCATGTCCTTTATATTTGGTCTTTATTATGCTATATTCAACACTGCGTTGCTGGCAATATTCTTCAATTAAAGGAAGGGCACGAAGAGTTGAGCCGCTTCCGGCAATTGGGTTGACTATAAACAGTAGCTTCATAATCTCTTTCCTTCGCTTTTTATTTTATACACTTAAAATAAATATTTGTTTCGCCTTCTTCGTCTGCTGCTGCGGATAATATATATAATTATGATTAACACTATAAAACCAATGAAAAGCAGTTCTACGGGTACATCATATCCAAATAATTGGACGTATTCAACTGCTTTGCCGGTATCGGTAGCCGGTTGCTGTTCTTCTTCCGTCTCAGGCTGTTCCGGGACTGAAGGAGTTTCTGTAGGCTCATTCTCGGGGGGCGGGGGAGTCAGGCGGACAATCTCTTCTTTTATCCAGTCTGAAAAAATAACATTATTTTTTACTGTAGGCTGGATTTGTTTCAGATATTCCAGGACTTCCTGGTCGTCGCCTTTAAGGCCCAGTAAAAAAACCTTATCGTATATAATTTTATTCCGAACTATATTGGAGAGCTGACTGTGATTGTTAAATCCTGGATTGTTTTCGATTCTATCAAATATATCCAGCGCCATGCCTGGTTGGTACAGAGCAAGATGACAGAGAGCCTTTACGTATTCCAGCTCGGTTTTTAGCTCGGTATCAGGATTCTCAGTCAAATAATTTGTTATTTCATCGATGACAGTATCGTAATCTTTGTTTTGATAGAGAGCCACAATGTTTTTTATTTCCCGGTTATTATTTGCCTCCTGGTTCAGGTAGTTAGCAACACATGCTTCAACAGGGGTAAAATAGATTACTAAGTCCTGTGGTTCTTTAACATCGGTTAACTGCCACAATAGACGTCCTCCTCCTTCATATTTCAATGGAAGCAAGGAGGGATTTGGTTCAAAAACATACGGGGGATAAAAATCCAGGTCGGCAACAACCTGAAGATATTTTATAGGGATCTCCCAAAAATTAAGCATGCTTAGCGGGAAATATACGGTCTGCTGTCCGATTTCGCCGATCTTATTATCCATAGTATAGGACGATTCTATTACTTTGGATTCTCCCGGACCCAATTTTATCGAAAGAGTTGACCATGTAGGCGGCATGAATGTATCGGTTGATTCGGAGTTCGGGGCGGAACGCAGTACGGTTAGTTTTTGAGTTTTTCCTTCGATTATCACTGAACTCTGTTTAACGGTAACAACGGAATCCAATTGAGAGGGAACGCCAATTAAGAGATTTGTTTCAGATAGCCCGTCATTTCTGATTACCATGGAGGTATTTACGGAGGTAAAACCGATACGTACCCTTAAATTGACATGAAAAGACACCAATGTTATGTTATCTGCCTGAGTCAGAGACACCCTTCTTCGGGATAACTCAAGAGGAAGCTGTATCGCGTAAGCAGGCGAGGCAAATACAAACATCAGAACCATAAGTAAAACGGTGGCAAAGAGTTTTCTTTTCAACTTTTTCCCCCTCCAATAAAACAAAAACCGGCGACATTATTAGTATTATCATTTAGTCTAGCATAATTGAACCTAAAGGACAAGAATTGATTTATGGTTCTTCCTTAACAAAAAGATGCGATATAAGAGCACCAATCAATCCGGTTGCAGCTGATACTAAAAAACCCCAGAGAAGCTTTGCTGCATCGCTTATAACACCGGTAATTACCGGTCCCATGAACATGCCTAAACCGTAAATAGCCTGAAAAAACCCCATTGCAGTTGCGCGTTTTGAACTATCTATGGATTTTATACACAAAGACATGAGGAGGGGAAACAACAAACCGCGTCCCAAACCACCTATGGCCTGGGATATATACAAGATGTTAATATCCTTTGAAAATGGAATCACTGCACAGGAAGCCGATATAATTATAAAGCTTGCTACAATAACTCTCTTTTCCCCAAACCGCTTTGCAACTACTGATCCGCTTATAGCCGATGAAAATATAGTCGGCAGCGTTGAAAAGGCGGTCAGAAGGCCAAGCTGTGCATCGCTTGCTCCGATTTGTTTTGCTGCAACCGGCGTAAAACCGTACACCGTAGCAAATGTAATGAATTGAACAAGAATGGCCAGGCCAGAAACAATCAGCAAATCTCTGTTCCCGGCAACAGAAAGCAACTGGGGTACTGTCAGGGGTTCCCGATCCATCTTTCGCTGTTCGAAGATGCCGAAACTTATTGCAAGCCCAATAACACCGCTTATTGAGGCGGCTAAGAATGTGGCTTCTTGTCCGAATCGCTGTGCTGCATATCCGCCTGCCAGCATGGCTGACATCTGGCCAAGGGCGCTGAATGCATTTATTATGCCCAGGGCTTTTGCCGTGTCTTTCTGTTCAAAATAACTGGAGAACAGTATGGTATAAGCTACCCAGGATGAAGCAGCAACCCCTGATAAAGAGCGGAATAGAAGGATCATGGCGGGTTTTTTGAAAAACCACATACCCAGACTGCTTACGAGGGAACTTACAATTCCCAGAATTATAAACAGCTTTCGATTGCCCATTTTATCGGACATTACGCCGAGGGGTATCCTCAGAAGCATCTGAGCAAAGCCGTATGAGCCTATAATCATGCCCACCATCTTATGGGAAGCGCCCAGGGCTTCAGCATAGGGAGACAATATGGGTACATAAGTATATAGCGAAAACCAATACAGGCCAGTTACAATGCAAAACAAGGATACACGGTATGTATTCTTTTTCATCTTTTTGTCGCACCTTTCTATAACAATAATAACGATAATACATTTTAGCACAAAAAAAGGGCGATCCATAGTATTGTATTCATAATTATTTCGATGATTAGAGGAAATAAGAGATATACGGAGAAATATATTATAGACACATAAAAAAGGAGATGGTAACGAATGCAATTTAGCCATATCTATGATTTGGCCCAAAGGGTGAAAGCCAATATACGGCGCGTCATTGTCGGCAAGGAGGAGATAATCGATCTACTGCTGGTATCGCTGATATCATCGGGCCATGTACTGCTGGAGGATGTGCCCGGAATGGGAAAGACATTGCTGGCAAAATGCCTTGCCAAATCCCTGGATTGCGATTTTAAGCGGATTCAGTTTACCCCCGATTTGCTTCCCAGCGATATAAGCGGAATCAATTATTTCAATCAAAAGCTGGGTGAATTTCAATTCCGGCCCGGGCCAATATTTACAAACATACTGCTGGCCGACGAGATAAACAGGGCTACGCCAAGAACCCAATCCAGCCTTCTTGAATGTATGGAGGAACGGCAGGTTACCATTGATGGCGAAACGATGAAGCTTAAGCGGCCCTTTATGGTTATAGCAACACAGAATCCTGTTGAGATACAGGGGACGTTTCCTCTTCCGGAAGCTCAGCTTGACCGGTTTTTGATGAAGGTGTACATGGGCTATCCGACAACAGAAGAGGGTGTGGAAATCTTGATGAGATTTAAGGAGCAAAATCCCTTTGAGGATATTCCGTGCGTAGCAACGGGAGATGAAGTTATAAACGCTCAGCAGGACTATGTAAAGGTTTATGTATGCCGTGATATTATCAGATATATCGTCAGTATCGTGGAAATGACCAGAAAGCACAACGATGTTCACCTGGGAGTAAGCCCCAGGGGCAGTCAGGCACTGTTAAAAGCCGCTCAGGTTTATGCTATACTACAAGGAAGGGATTATGTTATCCCCGATGATGTTAAGGCAATGGCAAAACCCGTACTCAGGCACAGAATGATTTTGAGAAGTGCTATAGCCATTAAGGGAAGCCAGGCTGATGATGTAATCGATTATATTCTGAAGGAAGTGCCCGTGCCAGCCGAAGAACAGCTCTGGAAGAGAGAAGGATGAAACATGTCCATACAATGGTTTATATTTGTAACCGCGCTTATCATCATTTTGCAAAGCTTTATCTTTAGAAAGAACGGGCTGAAAAAAATTCGCTATACTCGTTACTTCAATATTCCTGCCGTCTTTGAAGGGCAGGAGGTGGAGATGGTAGAGGTTATATCCAATGAGAAGCTTCTGCCCGTGCCATGGCTGAGAGTGGAGTCAAAAATAAGCGCATATTTGCAGTTTCAAAAACAGTTTAATCTTGATATTCAGCATCAACAGTTTCATAAAAGCCTTTTCAGCTTAACGTCCTATATGCGGATAACCAGGCGCCATAAGATAAAATGTTTAAAGAGGGGCTGTTATTACCTGGATTCGGTAGCCATGACATGTGGCGATTTGTTTGGTTTCCAGGATATATCCAAGACTTTTAACCTGGATGCCCGGCTGCTGGTATATCCAAAACTGATACGGATGGAGGAGATTCCGCTGCCGTTTCACAGCTGGCAGGGGGACGTCACAGTAAAGCGATGGATTGTGGATGATCCCTTCATGGTTGCGGGAGTAAGGGAGTATACCTACGGTGATCCTTTAAACCGCATTAACTGGAAAGCTACCGCCAGAACCGGTAAGTTTAAGGTTAACAATCTCGATTTTACCGCTAATCCCAGGCTGATGATCTATTTGAACGTTGATATTTCTGAAAACATGTGGGATGCGGTGACCGAACCTGAGAGAATAGAAAGGGGTATATCCTACGCCGCTTCAATAGCCCAGCATGCTATTTCCCGGGGAATAGAGGTGGGTTTTGGAAGCAATGGCTATCTCATCGACCACAAAGATGAACCAATTCGCATACCTCCCAGATGCAGTTCGGAGCACCTAATATCTATATTTGAAGCCCTGGCAAAGCTGGTTATCGCAAGGCGGGTTACATTTTTCACCTTTCTGGAACAGGATCTGGCAAAAGGAGTTACGGGTATGGATTTTCTCATTATCACATCCTATGTGAGCGAAAGGATGAGCAGTCAAGTCAAGAGGCTGGAGGAATATGGGAACGCGGTTGAGTTTCTCTGGTTGCACCGGCAACAGGATATGGAAGGAAAGGGGGATGAAGAGCTTGATTTGGATGTTTCTTAAGAAAAGCATGCAGGGAGTTGTGGAACTCCTTACCATTTTGCCTATTTTATTGATAATTGTTACTCCCGTGTTGTCAGGCTCTCACGTGTGGCTCTGGGCATCCTTTTTTCTGATATACTATATTGCCGGTATTCTGTTGCGAATGGTAATGAAAAAAGGATCCAAGCTGCTGGCAGGGTTTATCGGCATGTTATTATCCGCACTGTTGGCATATGGTATCATGGGCTGGACACCATCGCTTTGGATTTCATGGGCCATAGGTATAATACTTGTTTTCAGGGGAGTGAATTATGTAGATACCAGATGGACAGATATGTTTCCGACGGCTTTTCTGTGGGCGGGAATGCTGGTGTATTTTTGTGCATTTTTATTCTTTAAGCATGTGGAAACGTTAAAACCCTATGCTTCCGGGGTGACCTGGGCGGGCTTTTTCCATGTGGTCGCAAGTCTGTTCATTTTTAACACCAAGCAACTTAAAGAAGCGACATTAGCAAGGGATATGGAGGAGCCCGTGCTGCCTTCCGGAGTTATAAGGCACAATCGCCTTCTGATCGTAATGATATTCTGTATAATATTGATAATTGCAAATTTCAACCGGTTGAAGAACGGTGTATTATGGCTTGCCATAATGATAGTCAGAGGCATTGTAGAGGTAATTGTGTTTATTGGCGGTTTGTTGGCGCCGTCAGTACAGCAGGGCGGCGGGCAGGGTCAGCCCAATATTTTCGAATTATTTCCCGACGCCGAGCCGAGGGGACCCAGCATATTTGATTACATCTTTGAAATATTGGCGTATGTTCTGGGGATAGCTGCGGGAGTGGCAGCAGCTATAGCTTTACTAATTGTATTGTATAGGGGGCTAAAAAAGCTTGTCCTGTTCATAAAAGACATGATATTGAAATATTTGCAGGACAGGGAATGGGTTGCTCAGGACGGTGGATATGTGGATGTTAAGGAAAAGCTGATGGATTTGAAAGATTTGGGCAGGGAGTATGCCGATAGATTAAAGGAATGGATGGCTTCATTGCTGGAAAGAGAACCTCGCTGGGAGGACTTAACGGATATACGGGGAAAAATCCGCTATCTGTACCGGCGTTTTTTAATCAGATGCATAGAGCTTGGATATCAGCCAAAAAAACACATGACACCTAATGAAATAGAACGTGATATAGAAGCATGGAACAGGGATAGAAGCAGGCAGGCCAAGTTATTGACTGAACTATACAACAAAGCCAGGTATGGCATGCAGGATGAGGAAATAGTTGAGCCTCACAAATTAGAGGAAATTGCAAGGGAATTACATTGAGCAGACTTTGTCACAGTGTGAACAAGCAGCATCCGACGCTTGGGGCTGGCATGGATTTACATGCACCATTACATCCTTTATATCGGAAAAATTTGATTTAAGCGATTGTTTTACTTCTCTGGCAATTTCATGTCCGGCCAATACGCTAATAGTACGATCAACAATAATATCCACGTCAACATACAGTTTGTTACCGTGCATACGGGTTTTGAGGGAATCGATGCCTTTGACGTTATTGACCGAGGATATTACATTATAAATGCTGTCAAGCTTTTGTTTGGGGGCTGACGAATCCATAAGTTCCGATATGGCTCTTGCATATAATTTATATGCCATCCTTAGAATTACCAATGAAGCCACAATAGCGGCAATGGGATCAGCTAGGGGATAACCCAAACGAGCTGCAGCTATACCTATTAGGGTTCCTATCGATGTAAAGGAATCGGAACGAAAATGGCATGCATTTGCCTTAAGGGCGGTGCTTTTTATTTTATTGGCCCAAGCCAATGTGTACCTGTAAAGGATTTCTTTAACACAGATGGTTGTGACTGCTGCATATAGCGCCAAAAGCCCCGGCTTTTCCACATTGTTCTGAATTATATGCTGGATGGCCTTCCAGCCGACTGTTAGCCCGGAGAGGAGAAGAAAGCCGGCAATAAATTTAGTGGCTATGGCTTCGGCTTTTTCATGTCCGTAGGGATGTTCCTGATCCTCGGGTTTTTTGGCTATTTTTACGCTGTACGCTGCTATTGAAGTTGTTATTATGTCTGATGCCGATTCAATTCCATCGGCAATCATGGCGGTGCTGTTGGCAAAAAAACCTGCCAACACTTTAAAAACGGTGAGCATTACATTAACCCCTATACCAATTACGGCTACCCGTTTTCCCGTATCGCATCTAAAAGCTGTCATTGAAGAGTCACCTCATTATCAATTAAAAATGAATTATTATTATAATATATTGAAAGCAAGCAAAATGCAACACAAAAAATGTTGATAAATCAATAAAAATTTATGGTCTTCTATTTAAAACGGATAATGGGCATCATTATCAATTGATAATAGTTATCGTATCCATTATTTACTTTATTAAAATGTGTAGTTTTGATATAATACTTTTGGCTTGTTTTGTATATTATGGAGTAACAGTCATAGAGGCAGGGATGTTGGATGCGGCCCTTAATCGGTATAACCTGCGATTACTGCAGCGATAATAACAGTATAATGTTAAACAGCGATTATTATTTGGCAGTATACAAGGCCGGCGGGCAGCCCCTGTTAATTCCCTATATTGACTGTGACGATGAATTTTCGCTTGTTTCTCTGCTGGACGGTATTATGTTTACGGGTGGGGATGATATAGACCCCGTATACTATGGGGAAGTTCCTCATCCCAAACTTGGTAAAATCAACCCGATAAGAGATGAATTTGAGCTGAAGCTTTGCAGATTGGCTTTGGAAGAGAATAAACCCGTACTGGGAATATGCAGGGGAGTCCAGGTGATGAACGTTGCGTTGGGGGGTACGCTGTATCAGGATCTGGAGGAAGAGTTAAAAACCGATACGCTCGTTAAGCACCGCCAGTCTGCACCCGCCTGGTATGCCACCCACCTGGTCAGATTTGAAGCCGGTTCCAGGGTTAATCTTATTTTTGGGCAGGGTTCCATTAGGGTCAATAGCTTCCACCATCAGGCGGTAAAGGAGGTTGCCCACGCGTTTCGTGCAACCGGATGGAGTAGTGACGGGGTAATTGAGGTTATTGAATCGGATAAGTACAAATTTGCCCTTGGGGTGCAATGGCATCCGGAACGGATGTTTGTCCGCGACAGGGCTATGCTGCTGTTGTTTATCAGCTTTGTGGAAGCTTGCAAAGCCTGTGGTTGAGGGGTATCAAACCGTTAGAGCATACTGCATTTGATAAAAGGAGAGAGTTTGTTATGATTTTAGGGAGCCTGGCAAATGTAGGTGAAAAATTTATTGACTGGTTTAGGCAATACAAAATAGAAAATTATATACAAACAGGTTTTGTTCTGTTAAGGGTGCTGTTCATAATTCTGATAGCAGGAATTGTATATAAAGTGGGCAAGGTCATAATAAAGAGGTTTTTTGAAGCCCAAAGCCGGAGCCGATTTCATATGGATAAGAGAAAGATCGATACTTTGAGCGCCCTGTCACAGAGCTTATTGAAATATTTGGTGTATTTTGTCGCGGGACTTACAATACTGGGACAGTTTATGGATACCACATCCATTTTAGCCACAGCAGGCATAGGGGGCCTGGCTATCGGTTTCGGAGCTCAAAGCCTTGTAAAAGACGTAATCTCCGGCTTCTTTATACTGTTTGAGGAACAATATGCAGTTGGAGATTATGTTTCAATAGGCGATACAACCGGGACTGTTGAGGAAATAGGGTTGAGGATTACCAAGATTCGCGGTTTTAAAGGCGAATTGACCGTTATACCGAACGGACAGGTTATAAAGGTTATCAATTACACCCGGGGCAACATTCTTGCTGTTGTTGACGTTGGCGTATCATATGAGTCTGATGTGGATAAGGCGATTCAAATAATGAAAGAGGCCGCATTGAAATATGCAAAGGAGAATTCGGATATAGTTGAAGAGCCTCAGGTACTTGGGATAATGGATCTGGGGGATTCCAACATAGTAATTCGCATAGTTGCCCGTACTTTGCCCATGAAACATTGGGGAGTTGAAAGAGAACTAAGAAAGAGAATAAAAGAGGCTTTGGACAGGAATGGCATACCCGTTCCCTATCCGCCCCAGATTATCGTTCATGAAGATGGTAAGGAGGGTTAGAGGCAATGCCAATCCAATATTCAGTAGGAGATATTGTACAGACGCGTAAACAGCATCCCTGCGGCAATGATAGATGGGAGATAATCCGTGTGGGGGCTGATTTTAAGATCAAGTGTTTGAATTGCGGCAGGATAGTTATGCTTGACAGGGAGAAATTTGAAAAAAGGGTGAAAAAGCTTATAAGAAAGGAAGAAATTTAGAAGGGAGGGTTTATTTTTGATCCCTCCCCTTTTTCGGTTTGCCGATTCGGGCATAATACTGTTCAATAAGGCTGTCCAGCTCCTGACTGCATTTTACAACCGGGTCGCTGCTAAGAGCTTGTTTGGAATGTGCCAGGTTTGCTTGTATTATTGCATGCAGTTTTTCGCGCAAATCATCGATTTCCATTATTAAGTCCATGATACCCCATACCCCCATACTCCTCACGGTTCTAAAGTAGTCAACGTACGGAATTATATAGTTAAAACTGCAACTGGTCAAGGTAGAATTATTGTCCTTTATTGGAAATATTGCCAAATTATATTCCTCTATCTCAATAAATGGAGATTTTTGTGTCAAATTCTATATCTTTCGGACAGAAGGCTATTGTTTTTTTTGAATTTTTGTATCGGAGGCTTTGCTGCAAATGTCCGGAACAGAACGTAAACTTGTGGGTTAAAGCCTTCAAATCTGTGTATATTAATATTACACGTTGGACAGTTTTGCGGTCCTTTTCTCTTATTATTTTAATTGGCAGGAGGTGAAGTGTTATAAATTCTTTGTTGGTAATATTTGGGGGAACAGGCGATCTGGCCCACAGAAAGCTTTACCCTGCAGTATATAATCTGTTTTTATCAGGAGAGCTCCCTGAAAATTTTGCTGTTGTTGCCGTTGGAAGAAGGAACAAGACGATCGAGGAGTTTAGAAATGACGTAGAACAGGCGATCCATAGGTTTTCCAGGCCTAATAACGGCAGTCCGGCTCAATTGGATAAAGCTTTGTCCATGTTTTATTATTACAGGCTCGATATATATAATGCCGACGGATATTCCCGACTCGGTCGCTATCTGTCCGAAGTGGATAAGGTTCATGGCACAAATGGGAACAGGATATTTTATCTTGCGGTGGCTCCGGAACACTTTCAGCCCATAGTCGAAAATTTAAAAGCTGCCGGCATGGTGCTCAACGATGGAGCCAGTTGGCAAAGGTTGGTCATAGAAAAACCCTTTGGCAGCGACTTAAATTCTGCCATAATGCTAAATGAAGCAATTAACCGGGTATTTGGTGAACAGCACATATATAGGATAGATCATTACCTTGGTAAGGAAATGCTGCAGAATATAATGGCCATACGATTTGCGAATGCCCTGTTTGAACCGCTGTGGAATAATAAATACATTGATCATGTTCAAATAATTTCCAGTGAAACGGTAGGAGTCGAGAACAGAGGGGCATATTATGAAAAGGCGGGGGCTTTGAGAGATATGCTTCAGAATCACATGCTGCAGCTTTTAATGCTAACGGCCATGGAGCCTCCTGCAATTCTGGACAATAATTCCATAAGGGACGAAAAGGTAAAGGTGCTTAAATCCCTGTCTGAAATGACTAGTGAAAAAGTACTTAGGCAGGTAGTAAGAGGCCAATACGGCAGGGGCCAAATAGATGGCAAGATGGTACCGGGGTACCGGGAGGAAAAGGGGATATCGCCTTCTTCGGATACTGAAACCTTTATAGCAATGAAGGTTGAAGTGGAGAATTTTCGTTGGGGCGGAGTTCCGTTTTATCTTTTGACAGGAAAAAGGCTGCCGGTAAAGTTCACCGAAATAGTGATACAGTTTGTATCGTTGCCCGAAGTGCTTTATTTTAAGGAGCTAAGAGGGCTTAAACCCAATACCCTCCATATAAGAATTCAGCCGACGGAAGGGGTTGAACTGTATTTCAACACCAAAAAGCCGGGTATACGAAATGAGATAATTCAGGTTGGAATGGATTTTTGCCAGAATTGTGATGTGGATGCCGTATCGCCCGACGCTTATGAAAGGCTATTGCTGGATGTTATGAAAGGAGATTCAACCCTTTTTACCAGATGGGATGAAGTCGAATATGCATGGAGATTTGTGGACAGGATTGCCAGGGCATGGAAAGAGGAAAAGCCGATCTTTCCGAATTATCCTGCCAGCACATGGGGGCCATATGAGGCAAGGAAGCTCATAGAAAGGGATGGCCGCCGTTGGCACGTGGTGTAGGCGTATGAAAAGTTTTCAAGCCGCCGGTAAAATCAATTATGGTTTTGACATTGCATTTTTTGGTAATCTGTTATAAACTTTAATGGAAAACCAATCATAGTTATTCTCATATATGCATCATGCTGCTGACCAACATAGCTTCAGGTATCGGATTTCCATAAAAACCAAGCTATAATTAGGGGGGTATTGAGGATGACCATGTCCAGAGCCGAAAGGGAAGAGCTGTTAAAGCTATTTGAAGGCTTGCGTGTTGCTGACGTGAGGGATGGCATGGACTGGAATATGATGCATCACTATGGAAGCATGTCCTATGATATTCGCCCGCTTTTTAGGACCAGAGTTATCGGCATCGCCAGGACAGTACGTTATTTACCTTATGACGGGCCGGTTCCAAAGATGAAGCCCGAGGAATATACCGAATGGGTTAAATGGTATTATGCCAACGTCTGTATTTATCCCTGGATGGAGGATATACAAGCCGGAGATTTTATAGTTATCGATCAGAGCGGGGTAAATGCCGGGCTTATGGGCTCGAACAATGGTCTGGACGGATTCAGAAGGGGGGCCCGGGGTTATGTGATAGAAGGAGGAGTAAGGGATACCGATGAACTGATTTTGCAGAAGGTCCCGGTATGGTCGCGGTTTGTATCCCAGGGGATGGTACAGGGAAGGCTGCGTTATGACGCCAAGGATATTCCGGTGAATGTGGGCGGTGTTGTAGTCAATCCCGGAGATATAGTAGTTGCCAATGGAGACGGAGTTATTGTAGTGCCCAGAGATATGGCATATGATGTAGCCAAATATGCACGGCAGGAGTTGGTGAATGATAAACTGGGCAGAAGAAGGCTTTATGAATCTCTGGGATGGGAGCTGGATGATACGGTTAAATAGGGGGTGAAAATAATGGAATACTTTTCCACTCGGGAGATTGGACGGGTGTTTGTATTAAGACTGGATCAGGGGGACCTGGTACTCGACAGCATTAAGGAGCTGATAGCCAGGGAAGGAATAAAGGACGCTGTGGTGGTGTCTGCCATTGGGACTTTGGACAGGTGTACGCTGCATATGGTGATGACCACGGGCTATCCCCCGGTGGAACATTTTGAACATTGGGAGGATGAACCGCTGGAGCTTGCCTCTATAGACGGCATAATTGCCGATGGAGAGCCTCATCTACATGCTGTTGTTTCAGATTCTGAAAAGGCATACTCCGGTCATCTGGAGGAAGGTTGTCGGGTGCTGTATCTGGCAGAAATAGTTATTGTGGAGATAAATTCTTTGAATTTGACGAGGGTGCGCAATGAAAAGAACATACTAAAGCTCATAAGCCGCAAAGAAAAATCGCAAAGCTAAAATTGATTATTGAAAAGAAAAAAGAGGGATTGGGATAAGAAATAGCCAATCTCTCTTTTTATTTCTCATTCCTGGGGATTGATAACCTTGAATTCTTTGAGCATGTGGTAAAATCTTGCACCGTGGCCTTCGGCCGCTTCCAGAAAGAGCCTTTGCTCTATGACATAGGAACCGCCCTGGTTATCATCTACCAGATAATAGGTGACGATGGGGGCACGGGGTTCAAGTTCGCTACGGGCATATAAGGATATTGATTTTACGGGCTTTTCAACGGTGCCGTAATTATCAACGTATTCAAATGAAGCTTTGAGTTCTTCCTCTATCAGCGGAACCATATCGAGCAGGGTTTTATCCTTTACATGCTGAATCGCCAGATATACCTCCGGAAAGCTGGAATCCAGGTTGTTCTTCGGAATGATTTTATCCTTTCCGTCCTGCTTTATCATTTGATAGTTGTTTTCATCAATGTATATTACATATCCGCTGCCTTCTTTGAGGTTCACTCTGGTGTCTTCCTTTTGTCCCTCAATATCCTGAACTATATTCTTTTCCGGCAGAAGCAAATCCTTAATCCTGGCTACTGCAGCTTTCCCAGCATTTGTACTTGTTACCAGTACGATTATGAGAGCAGCTGCTGTTAATGCTATGCTGGAAAATACGTGTTTCCGCCTGCTCTTCTTTTTTTTCACTGCAGCTCTGGTTCTGTCAATATATTCCACCTTATCCTGGATATTGTTCCATATTTCTTTCTTAAGCGGTAGCCAATCATCGGTTGCTTTTAACAGGGATTTTTTGATTTCACCATCTAGCATTCTCTCATCCATTTTTGATTCTCCTTTCCTTTATATTCAGCAGAGCTTCTTTGAGGCGTTCCCGTCCTTTATAAAGGCGGGATTTTAAAGTGTTTATATTGATATCCAGGATTTCAGCGATTTCTTTTTCGGTAAAGCCGTCCAAATATTTCAGTATTATGGGTATCCTGTTTATGTCCTTAAGGCCTTGTATTGCATCGTATAGGTCCTCGTATTCTTCAAAGGAATAGCTGTCTTCTTTCGAATACATGGAGCTATTGGCAAGATATTTATCTATAAATATAACTTTTGACTTCTTTTTCATTATACGATGGCATTCGTTAACCAGTATTCTGAAAAACCAGGGTTTAAAGGGTCTTTCTTCATCATAGAATATTATATTGCGGTAAACCCGGATAAAGGTTTCCTGAACGGCATCCAACGCATCCGGCTTGTTTCGGGTAATGGCGATTGCGGTACGAAGGGCGTATTCGATATATTCGTTGTAAAGCTGTTCAAAAGCTTCCTTATCCCCTTCTTTGATCCGAAAGATGGTCTCTTTTTCCATATCAGCACCTCCTTTTGTCATATTACTACATATAATACCCGCCTGCCAGCAAAAAAGTTTTCCTTTTATGTGTTATTCTCAATGGGTGAATTATTATGCAACCGGCGGCAAAAAAATAGAAAAAAAGCATTGACAAATGATTAGGCCGCTGGTAGAATATTCAGCAAATCACAAAAAAGAGGCTAAGAAGAAAGTGTACCTAGGGTTCCGCCGTTAATACGGGGCAGCGACCGAGCGGTACAGAATACACATTTGGATGTGTATTATACCGTGGGTATAAGTACCCGGCGGCAGGTTTCTTCTATAAGGAAGGGTTCTGTTGTCGGGCATTATTATAAGTACTAATCAAGTATTTTTATATCGAATTGGAGAATTGGGCAGGAGATCAAAAGCCTGCATACAGAATGAAATCTGATGACGGAGACAGAAGGCCTGCTACAGCTATCTTCAGTGAGCCGGTGGTCAGTGCAAACCGGTGGGCGGGCAGGTTGTATGCTCACTCCCGAGGAGAAAGCCTGAAAGAGGAAGACCTTTAGTAGGGTTTTACGGGTGGTCCCGTTACAGGCCAGGGTTTGATTGAACCTGTTGAGGCGTGTGCTGTGAAGCACAGGCAAAGTTGGGTGGTACCACGAAAGAGAACCTTTCGTCCCAAAAGGGACGGAAGGTTTTTTTAATAGATTTTATAACTATCAATACCGGCAGGCCGATCAAGTCTTAAGGAGGTGTTGGAATATGAGGCACGTATTGGGTGTCCTGGTTGAAAACCAGCCCGGAGTGTTGGCCAAAGTAGCGGGGCTTTTCAGCCGGCGAGGCTTTAACATTGAGAGTCTGGCGGTGGGCACCACCGAAGATCCTACCGTTTCAAGGATGACCATAGTGGTGGAAGGCGATGAGAATGTAATCGAACAGGTGGCCAAACAGCTGAATAAACTGATTGATGTTATAAAGGTGGCAGATATAGCCCAGGATTCGGTGGCACGGGAGCTGGCCCTGATAAAGGTCCATGCCACACCAGCTACGCGAAATGAGATTATTCAGATTGTCAGCGTTTTCAGAGCGCAGGTGGTGGATATCAGCAGGGATTCGTTGATTGTAGAGATAACCGGTGATGAGGATAAGATTAACGCGTTTGTGGAAATGTTGAAGGATTTCGGCATTAAGGAAATGGTTCGTACCGGTATAATTGCCGTTGACAGGGGTAACCGGCTCATAAAAAACAATAATTTTAAGGAGGAATAAATATGGCAAAGCTGTATTATGATCAGGATGCCAATTTGGATTTATTAACGGGTAAAAAGGTGGCTGTTATCGGATATGGCAGCCAGGGGCATGCACACGCATTGAATCTTAAGGACAGCGGTGTTGATGTTGTGGTAGGGCTTTACAAAGGGAGCAAGTCGTGGGAGGCGGCTAAAGAAGCCGGGCTTGCCGTGATGGAGGCGGCTCAGGCTGCCAAGGAAGCTGATATTATCATGATCCTAATCCCCGACGAAAAGCAGGCAAAGCTGTATCAAGAAAGCATCGAACCTAACCTTGAAGAAGGCAACATGCTCATGTTTGCCCACGGATTCAACATCCATTTTGGACAGATTAAACCTCCGTCTTACGTGGATGTGGCAATGGTAGCGCCTAAGGGGCCGGGGCATACGGTACGCAGCCAGTATATGGAAGGCAAGGGAGTTCCCTGTCTCGTGGCCGTGTATCAGGATTACTCGGGCCGGGCCAAGGACTATGCGCTGGCGTATGCTAAGGGTATAGGCGGCACCCGGGCAGGTGTGTTGGAGACCACCTTCAATGAGGAAACCGAAACCGATCTATTCGGCGAACAGGTTGTACTGTGCGGCGGAGTATGTGAACTTATTAAGGCGGGGTTTGAAACTTTGGTGGAAGCCGGCTATCAGCCCGAAAGCGCATACTTTGAGTGCCTGCATGAGCTGAAGCTGATAGTAGATCTCATGAATCAGGGCGGTTTAAGCTATATGAGGTATTCCATCAGCGATACCGCTGAATTTGGCGACTATACCACGGGTAAAAGGATTATTACCGAAGAAACCCGCAAGGAAATGAAAAAGATACTTTCAGAAATCCAAAACGGCGAATTTGCCCGGAAGTGGATTCTGGAGAATCAGGCAAATCGCCCCTATTTTAACGCTATGCGAAAGAGAGAGCAGGAACATCCTATAGAAAAGGTCGGCAGGGAACTCAGGAAGATGATGCCTTGGATTGAAAATAAATTCTGAAGGGGGATGACAAATGCCCAAAAAGATATATATTTTTGATACCACCCTCCGGGATGGCGAACAGTCACCGGGAGCCAGCTTGAATACCCATGAAAAATTGGAGATTGCCAAACAGCTTGAACGGCTTGGGGTGGATGCCATAGAAGCCGGCTTTCCCATTGCGTCGAAGGGGGATTTCCAGGCTGTAAGGACTATTGCACAAAATGTGAGAAAGCCGGTCATAGTGGCTTTGGCCCGGGCGGTGAAGCAGGATATTGACAGAGCCTGGGAAGCCATACAATATGCGGCTAAACCCCGGATTCACACCTTTATTGCAACGTCGGATATTCATATGAAATATAAGCTGAAAATGGAGCCCGAGGAAGTCTTAAAGCGGGCCGTTGAAATGGTATCCTATGCCAAAACCCTGTGCGATGACGTGGAGTTTTCGCCCGAGGATGGGACCAGAACCCGTCCGGAATTCCTCTATAAGATATTGGAAGTAGTTATCGACGCTGGCGCTACCGTTCTCAACATACCTGACACGGTAGGCTATGCAATGCCCGATGAGTTTGGGGCTCTTATAAGAGGAATCAGGGAAAATGTAGCCGGCATTGAAAATGTTATACTGAGCGTGCACTGCCACAACGATCTTGGCCTGGCGGTGGCCAATTCCCTGGCAGCAATCCAAAACGGGGCTCAACAGGTGGAATGTACCGTGAACGGTCTGGGTGAAAGGGCGGGGAATGCCGCTATGGAAGAGATCGTAATGGCATTGAAAACTCGAAGCGATTTGTTCGACTACTATACCGATATAGTTACCGAGCAAATTTACCGCACCAGCACCATGGTCAGCCATTTGACCGGCATGCACATACAGGCAAATAAAGCGATTGTCGGAAGCAATGCCTTTGCTCATGAGTCGGGAATACATCAGCATGGCATACTGAGCAATCGCCAAACCTACGAAATAATGACCCCCGAATCAATTGGGTTGAAGCAGAGTCAGATGGTGTTAGGCAAACACTCTGGGCGGCATGCCTTTGAAGAAAGGCTTAAGGAACTGGGCTTTTCCAATCTTACACAGGATGAAATAAATGTGGCCTTTGAGAGGTTTAAGGATCTTGCTGACAAGAAAAAGTATGTGATGGATAAGGATATCGAAGCTTTGATAAATGAGAAGGTACTGAAAGTGCCCGAGACCTATGAACTTGAATACTTTCATATATCCAGCGGCAATACCCTGGTTGCAACCTCCACCGTTAAGATCAGCTGCGATAAGGGAGTGTATGAAGAGGCAGCATGCGGAGATGGTCCGGTGGACGCTACCTTTAAAGCCATTGATCGGGCTATCGGAGTGGAGGTAAAGTTGGAGGATTATTACTTAAGGGCTGTAACTAGCGGTAAGGACGCCCTGGGAGAAGTTACGGTTAAAATAAGCAAAAATGGTGATATATATATCGGCCGCGGGCTTAGCACTGACATTATAGAGGCAAGCGCCAAAGCCTATATAAATGCCATTAACAAGATGATATTAGCTCAAAACGGAAAAAACGGCAATCAAATCTAAATACGTGAAAGGAGAGGATGAACAGATGGGAATTGCTTAAAAGGAAAAAAAATATTCATTTATGACAGCACTTTAAGGGATGGAGCCCAAGCCGAGGGGATTTCTTTTACCGTGGCTGATAAGCTGAAGATTGTGAAAAAATTGGATGAATTTGGCGTTGACTATATCGAAGCCGGCAATCCGGGTTCCAATCCCAAGGATCTTGAGTTTTTTGAAAGGGTAAAAACCTTGGAGCTGACCAACGCAAAACTGGTCGCTTTTGGGAGTACCCGAAGGGCGGGCAGACATCACGAACAGGACGCAAATTTGGCAGCTCTTTTAGGAACGGACACAGCAGCAGTTGCTATATTTGGGAAGAGCTGGGACTTCCATGTAACCGAGGTTATTAACACCACCCTGGATGAAAATCTCCGAATGATATATGATTCGGTATCATATATGAAGAGTAAGGGAAAGGAAGTCATATTCGACGCCGAACACTTTTTTGACGGATACAAGGCTAACCCCAAATATGCGGTACGGGCTCTTGAAGCGGCTGCTGAAGCCGGAGCCGACTGGCTTGTTTTATGCGACACCAACGGAGGGGCTTTCCCCAGCGAGATAACTCAAATCGTAAGGGAGATGGTAAAGCAATTTACTCCCGTATCCATAGGCATACACTGCCATAACGATGGCGGGATGGCAGTCGCCAACTCCATAGTGGCGGTGGAACAGGGTGCTGTACAGGTACAGGGCACTATTAACGGGTACGGCGAGCGATGCGGAAATGCAAACCTGTGTAACATTATACCAAACCTGCAGCTTAAATACGGGGTATTGTGTATCCCGGAAGAAAAAATGGCAGAGCTGACACCTATGTCCCGCTATATCAGCGAACTGGCCAATATGGCGCCTAACGAGCGGGAGCCGTATACAGGCAACTGTGCCTTTGCCCATAAAGGCGGTATGCATATCGATGCCATACTTAAGAATCCTGCATCTTTTGAGCATATTCCGCCTGAAAAGGTGGGCAACGAACGGAGGATTCTGATGTCCGAAGTAGCCGGTCGCAGTACGGTGCTGACCAAGATTCAGAAAGTAGTGCCATGGGTTACAAAGTCATCTCCCGAAACGCAGAAGATATTGGATGAGCTTAAGCGATTGGAACACGAAGGCTATCAATTTGAAGGAGCCGAGAGTTCCTTTGAACTTATGATAAGAAGAGCCCTGGGCAAGGACCATAAATTCTTTGATGTAAAGGATTTTCGGGTGTTGTGTGAAGAACACTGGCAGGGTGATTACAGTGCTTCTGCGATAATAAAGGTAAGGGTAAACGGGGTTGAAGAGGTGACAGCCGCTGAAGGGGATGGCCCGGTAAATGCGCTGGATAAAGCGCTGCGTAAAGCTCTGGAATTCTTTTATCCTCAACTTAAGAAAATGCGGCTTACTGATTATAAGGTCCGGGTACTGGATACATCCAAGGCCACCGCAGCCAAGGTAAGGGTTCATATTGAATCAACCGACGGCGAAAAGGTATGGGGTACTGTAGGAGTGTCCACCAATATAATAGAGGCCAGCTGGAACGCGCTGATTGATTCAATAGAGTATTTTCTCTATAATGAAATGGGGATGTAGGAAGGGGCTGAAATAAATGGGAATGACCATGACGCAAAAAATACTTGCTGCCCATGCGGGTTTGGATAAGGTTGAGGCAGGGCAGCTCATAATGGCTAAGCTTGATTTGGTTTTAGGAAATGATATCACGGCTCCCGTTGCTATCCGCGAGTTTAAGCGGATGGGAGTGCGGCAGGTATTTGATAAAAAAAAGGTGGCTTTGGTTCCCGATCATTTTACACCCAATAAGGATATCAAGTCAGCCGAGCAATGCAAGATGATAAGGGAATTTGCCTATGATATGGATATAGAAAATTATTTTGAGATAGGCCAGATGGGAGTGGAGCATGCTCTGCTCCCCGAAAAAGGCCTGGTTGTCCCCGGAGATGTGGTAATCGGTGCCGATTCCCATACCTGTACCTATGGCGCTTTAGGTGCCTTTTCAACGGGGGTGGGCAGCACCGATATGGCGGCTGGGATGGCTACCGGCCAGGCCTGGTTTAAGGTACCCGAGGCCATTAAGTTCGTTCTGAAAGGCAGCCTCGGTAAATGGGTCAGCGGAAAGGATGTCATACTTCATATCATAGGCATGATAGGTGTAGACGGTGCCCTCTATCAGTCCATGGAATTTGACGGCGAGGGCTTAAGCAGCCTGTCAATGGACGATCGATTTACCATAGCCAATATGGCCATAGAAGCCGGAGCCAAGAACGGAATATTTCCTGTGGACGATGCAACCATAGAGTACGTAAAGGAGCATTCCGACAGGGAGTATAAAGTTTATGAAGCCGACGAAGATGCCCGATACAGGGAAGTTTTCGAGATCGATCTGTCATCGATCACGCCTACCGTTGCCTTTCCCCACCTGCCCGAAAATGTGAGGACATTTGATCATATAGACGAGATTCCAATTCATCAGGTGGTAATCGGCTCGTGTACCAATGGGCGGCTTGGGGATCTCAGGATTGCGGCTCAAATACTAAAGGGTCATAAAGTGCATCCCCGTGTGAGGGCAATCGTAATTCCCGCCACTCAGAATATATATCTCCAGGCAATGCGGGAAGGCCTTCTGGAGATATTTATAGAAGCCGGTGCGGTTGTCAGCACACCAACCTGCGGTCCATGTCTTGGCGGGCATATGGGAATCCTTGCCAAAGGAGAAAGAGCCGTTGCTACCACCAACAGGAACTTTGTGGGCCGAATGGGGCA
This sequence comes from Clostridiales bacterium DTU074, assembly GCA_001513075.1. Taxonomy (GTDB): domain Bacteria; phylum Bacillota; class Clostridia; order Caldicoprobacterales; family Caldicoprobacteraceae; genus DTU074. Next base: position 39,458 of record LFSE01000058.1, read on the forward strand.
TCCCGAGAGCGAGGTGTACCTGGCCAGCCCGGCGGTGGCCGCTGCTTCGGCCATAACCGGGAAAATTTCTTCTCCCGAGGAGGTAATGAAATGATTGAAGGAAAAGCTATCAAATATGGAAATAATGTGGACACCGACGTTATTATTCCGGCGCGCTATTTGAGCACCAGTGATCCGGCTGAGCTGGCGGCCCACTGTTTTGAAGATCTGGACCCTTCTTTTAAGGATAAGGTGCAAGCGGGAGATATTGTTGTGGCCGGTACCAATTTCGGCTGTGGTTCCTCCAGGGAACACGCGCCCATAGCCATTAAGGCTTCGGGAATAAGCTGTATCATAGCCGAGACCTTTGCGCGAATATTTTACCGCAATGCTTTGAACATAGGCCTGCCTATAATGGAGTGTCCGGAAGCTGCGCGGGATATACGGGATGGAGATCGGGTTGCTGTGGATTTGGCCAATGGGATCATTACCAACATAACCACCGGCTGCACATACAAAGCCGCACCCTTCCCGCCATTTATGCAGGAACTCATAGAGGCCGGCGGGCTTGTAAAATATGTCAGTGAGAAAATGGGGGAAGACAGATGAAAATTGCCGTAATACCAGGGGATGGTATAGGACCTGAAGTAATTGAACAAACCATTGTGGTACTGAACGCCGTAGGGCGTAAATGGGGTCATCGCTTTTGTTTTGAAAATGTACTGATGGGGGGAGCTGCTCTGGATACGGTGGGCGTTCCCCTTCCCGAGGAAACCCTGGAAATCTGCCGTGCCAGCGACGCCGTACTTCTTGGGGCGGTCGGCGGGCCCAAATGGGATGATCTGCCGGGGAATCTGAGGCCGGAAGCGGGCCTGCTGGGCATTCGAAAGGGACTTGGGCTGTTTGCCAATATAAGGCCGGCCAAGCTGTTCCCCCAGCTTAGGTCGGCTTCAACCCTGAAGGAAGAGGTCTTTGTGGATGGCGGGCTGGATATACTGGTAGTGCGCGAGCTGACCGGGGATTTGTACTTCGGGGACAAGGGGCGGGAGGATATTCCCGGTGGAGGCCAGCGGGCCTGGGATGTGGCTGTATATTCCACACCGGAGGTTGAGCGTGTGGCGCGGATTGCCTTCGAAATTGCCAGAGAGCGACGCCGCAAAGTTACGTCGGTAGACAAGGCAAACGTGCTGGAGAGTTCCAGATTGTGGCGGGAAGTAGTATCCAGGGTAGGGAAGGAGTACCAGGATATTGAGCTTAACCATATGTACGTGGATAATGCTGCCATGCAGCTTGTGAGGAATCCGTCACAGTTTGATGTTATTCTCACTACCAATATGTTTGGGGACATACTCAGTGATGAGGCAGCAATGCTGACCGGCTCTCTGGGCATGCTGCCATCTGCGAGCCTGGGGCAAGGAAGATTGGGGCTTTATGAACCTGTTCACGGTTCTGCCCCCGATATTGCCGGGCAGGATAAGGCAAACCCCATAGCCACCATATTGAGCGCTGCCATGATGTTGCGTTACAGCTTTGGCTTGAATGAAGAGGCGCTGGCAGTGGAGGAGGCGGTGGCCAGGGTACTGCAGCAGGGATATAGAACGGGGGACATTGCCAGCCCCGGTACGAGTGTGGTGGGGACCCGGGAGATGGGCCGTCTTATTGCCGAAAACATATAAAGTTAAGGACCAAGCTCCCCAAACCGCCGGAGCTGGATGAAATCGATTTTGTGCTGCCGGCTGTGTATGATACATGTTTTTACCGGTGGCCGGATTCTGACAGGAGGACAGGGCTGATGTATAATTCCCCAGGAGTTAAAAAAATAAGAAGGTATTCTGTCAACAAACCCCGCTTTATATGCACAATCATTGTTGCAGCGGTTATTCTAGGCTTAATGCTAAGCCTTCCGTCCTGGTTTGAGGATATTATATATCCTCCTTATAGGATAGGGGATTTTTCATCAGAACATCTGCAGATGTACTTCAGTATAGGAGAAGAATACAGCGTCCCGTGGTACTATCTGGCTGCCATCGATATGGTGGAGAGGCCTGACAATGAAGAGACAGAATCAGGGCGTATCAGCCGAATTGCCATACATCTGCGTGGTATTGAGGATATAGATCAGCTTGACGATTTGCTTGGGGATTATAGGAATGATAAGAAATTTATAAGGGATGTAAAAAATCAGGTAAGGCGATTTAGGATTCTGAAGCGAATATATGAGGATAAAGTATTTCCCATTGCAGCAGGATATGAATATGACTATAAGGATGGCTTTGGTGATGCCCGTACATATGGGGGCAATAGGAGCCATGAGGGTATCGATATAATGTGCGACAAAGGGGTTCCCGTTGTGTCGGTGTGTGACGGGGTTGTGGAGAAAAAGGGATGGCTGGAGCTTGGCGGATGGCGACTGGGAATCCGCGGCGACGATGGCATCTATTATTACTACGCCCATTTCTCCAGATATCATGAGGATATTGATGAGGGCAGCAGGGTAAAAAAAGGGCAGGTTATTGGCTATGCCGGTGATTCAGGCTATGGGGGCGAAGGAACCACCGGCAAGTTTGCTCCCCATCTTCACTTTGGGATGTATGAGGGACGGAATGAGGTAGCGGTTAATCCCTATCCGTTCCTCAAAGTATGGGAAAGATCAAAAATTTTGGTTCAGTAGTATTTTGTATAACAATTTATGCATATTGCCGGGGGTGATAGAGTGAATGTCCGCGAAGCTATCAGAGCGAGAAGAACCATAAGGAAGTATCAGCAGGAACGGATTCCGCTTAAGGTGCTTGAAGAGCTGGTGGATGGCGCAAGGCTGGCGCCGTCGGCAACCAATAGGCAGCCGATAGAATATCTGGTGGTGGAGGATCCGGCATTGCTTGAACCGGTATTTGGTACCCTGAGCTGGGCAGGCTATATCAAGCCCCACGGTACGCCGAAAGAAGGCGAGAAGCCGGTGGCTTATATAGTATTTCTTGTAAGGCGGGAATTTGATGATGTATTGGCTAAATATGACATAGGAGCTGCTGCCCAGAATATACTTCTGGGAGCGCTGGAATACGGGATCGGCGGTTGTATAATTGGCTCGGTTAAAAGGGATGAACTTAGAAAGATACTCCAAATTCCCGAGGAATATGTGATTGATTGCGTGATATCCTTAGGATATGCAGCCGAAAAATCGGTGGCCGAAGATGAGCGGGGTTCCATAAAGTATTATAAGGATCAGGACGGAGTTATGCATGTGCCAAAGCGCCGCCTTAAGGATATAATGCACATAAATAGTATAAACCGATAATAATTGAAATTGAGTAAGGAGCGTAAATCCATGATAAGCGATAGGGTAAAAAAAGGTATAGAAAAGGCGCCTCACCGGTCTTTATTCAAAGCCATGGGATATACAGACGAGGAACTCAGGCGACCACTGATAGGGGTGGTAAATTCTCAGAATGAGATTGTTCCGGGGCATATACATCTGGATACCATCGTCCGGGCGGTTAAAGATGGAATACGAATGGCCGGCGGTACCCCCGTCGAATTCTCCACCATCGGAGTATGCGACGGGATTGCCATGAACCATGTAGGTATGAAATATTCGCTGGCTTCCAGGGAGCTGATTGCCGACAGCATAGAATCCATGGCCGTTGCTCATGCCTTTGATGGCCTGGTATTGGTTCCAAACTGCGATAAAATTGTGCCAGGTATGCTTATGGCTTGTGCCAGGCTTAATATACCATCCATCCTGGTGAGCGGGGGGCCGATGCTGGCCGGCAGAAGGGGAAATCGGGTGCTCGATTTGAATTCGGTATTTGAAGGCGTGGGAGCGGTAAGTGCCGGGAGGATAACCGAAGAAGAATTGAAAGAGATAGAGGAGTGTGCCTGCCCGGGATGCGGCTCTTGTTCGGGTATGTTCACGGCCAATTCCATGAACTGTTTGGCAGAAGTTCTGGGGATGGCATTGCCCGGGAACGGTACTGTACCGGCTGTGTATGCCGAAAGGGTGCGCCTTGCCAAAAAGGCAGGTATGAAGATTATGGAACTGGTTCAAAAGAACATCCGCCCCAGGGATATTCTGACAGCAGAGGCTTTCGAAAACGCTCTGACGGTGGATATGGCCCTTGGTTGTTCCACCAATTCGGTGCTGCATCTGACGGCAATTGCCCATGAAGCAGGGGTAAAGATAGATCTGGATGTGGTGAACAGCATAAGCCAGCGTACGCCCAATCTTTGCAGATTGAGCCCGGCGGGGCCATACCATGTTGAGGATCTGTATGCTGCAGGGGGTGTACAGGCCGTTATGAAGGAGCTTTCCAAAAAGAGCCTGCTGCGCCTTGAGCTTTTGACGGTTACCGGGTGCAGCCTTGGTGCAAATATATCCGATGCCGTGGTTTTGGATCATGAGGTTATAAGGCCTGTTGATCAGCCGTACAGTGCAACCGGCGGGATAGCGGTGCTTAAGGGAAATCTTGCGCCTGACGGTGCTGTGGTTAAGCGGGCTGCTGTAGCTCCAGAAATGATGGTTCATCAGGGACCGGCCAGAGTCTTTGACTCGGAGGAGGAGGCTTTTGATGCCATTTTAAAGGGCAGAATCAATAAGGGGGATGTGGTGGTTATCCGCTACGAAGGTCCGAAGGGCGGACCCGGTATGAAGGAGATGCTGTCTCCCACATCCGCTATTGCCGGAATGGGGCTTGATAAGGATGTAGCTCTCTTGACCGACGGGCGTTTTTCGGGTGCAACCCGGGGAGCTTCCATAGGGCATATATCCCCCGAAGCCATGGAAGGAGGCCCTATTGCCGTGGTAAATGAGGGAGATCTGATATGCATTAATATCACCGAAGGCAGGTTGGACATCATGATAAGTCAGGAGGAGCTCCGGGAACGGCTTGCCAAATGGAAGGCCCCCGAGCCAAAGATTAAGCATGGATATCTGGGGAGGTATGCCAGGCTGGTTACCTCGGCCAGCACCGGTGCGGTGTTGAAATAGTGGGTCCGGGAGTTGGAGGATTTACGGCATGATTTACGCAATGCCAAAGATATATTCATATAGCATATTCTGGTATATTAATGATTTGGTTAAGTTGGCCGACGTATGTTTCGTCGGCTTTTTACAATTTTGGAATTGACTTATCAAGCTATATATTTTTATAAAAATGATATAGGCTATATAGGAATAAGAATATTTATTATATTTAATGCATAATTTATCTCATAATACAATATATTGTTAGGTATAAAGCAATTTATATAATACATCTATAATATATCTTTTAAATAATGTATTATTATACAATGCATAATTAAAAAAAGCCAAGTATATTATAGGCCGGAGCGAGGGGCAATATTGCTGATTTTTGTAGGCTTTTATAAAAAATAGTGGTTGTTATGGAAAATGAAAAGTGGTATAATTAGAAATGTTAATTTGATGATATAGTTTATAATGGCCTTTATATTGTATATTTGTATATCCTCATCGAAAACGTTCATGTACCGGATATAATTCGAAATATGGTGCGGTGTATAAAGGTCTAAGGAGGAAGTTTGGTGGGTAGGTATATTATTCATCGAGTTATTTCTATGGTTCTTACCATTTTTTTTATTGTTACAATAACATTTTTTCTAATGCATGCAATACCGGGAGGGCCGTTTACTCGGGAAAAACCTCTGCCTGAAGCAATTATCAAAGCCCTCAACGAAAAATACAAACTGGATGACCCGGTATGGAAGCAGTATCTGGATTACTGGAAGGATCTATTTCGAGGTGATCTGGGCCCCTCCTTCCAGCTCAAGCACCGTTCTGTTAATGAACTGATTAGTTTGGGTTTTCCGATTACTGCAAGGTTGGGTTTAGTGTCAATAATATTTACGCTGCTTTTGGGAGTGCCGATGGGTATCATTTCTGCCCTTCGCCAGGGAAAATGGGAAGATTATACTACCATGTTTCTTGCAACCCTGGGCGTTACCATACCCAGTTTTGTATTGGCCACCGTTCTTATTTATCTCTTTGGAGTTGTATGGAAGGTATTTCCGGTTATGAGCAGTAAACTGACCCGGCCGATAGAATATGTGATGCCCGTTGTAGCTTTATCGGGCTATTCGCTGTCCTTTATTGCAAGGCTGGTCAGATCCAGCATGCTGGATGTCATAAAGCAGGATTATATACGTACGGCCAGGGCAAAAGGCTTAAGTGAATTAAAGGTAATATACAAACATGCATTAAAAAATGCGGTAATTCCGGTGGTTACCTATTTGGGACCTCTGGCAGCGGGGCTTTTAACCGGAAGCTTCGTTATAGAGAAGCTGTTCTCAATACCGGGTATGGGTGGTTATTTTGTTAACAGCGTGAGCAACAGGGATTATACCATGATAATGGGTTCTACCATATTCTACAGTGTGTTGCTGGTTATAATGAATTTTATTGTTGATATTGTATATGTCCTGGTTGATCCTCGAATCAAGCTTGTCAATGTAAAGGAGGGGTAAGAGGGGAATGGATACTAATATTGATCGGGCCTTATTTGAACCTGTTGAAAGGAAAAGCGGTACAGAAGATGAAATAGTTCGCCCCAGTGTAACATATTGGCAGGACGCCTGGAGACGGCTTAGAAGGAATAAACCGGCAATGATTGGATTAACCGTAATTATCATTATAATATTGTCTGCCATATTTGTTCCCCTATTTTGGCCTTATGATTATTCTACTCAAATTCGAGGCCATGAAAATCTGGGACCCTCATGGGAACACCCCTTTGGGACCGATAGCCTTGGCAGGGATTTGTTTATTCGTGTGGTATATGGTGCCCGTATATCCCTCAGCATAGGGTTGGTAGCAAGCATTATCAATCTTACTATTGGAGTTCTGTACGGCGGGATTGCGGGATATATAGGTGGTCGTGTTGATAACATAATGATGCGAATAGTCGATATATTGTACGGTGTTCCGCTGCTTTTGTATGTCATATTGCTTCAGGTTGTATTGGAAAAACCCATCGAACAGGCTTTTGAAACAACCTTTTTGAGAGCACTCAAAGGTATAGGTTCCGACCTCATATTGATATATATTGTTCTTGGATTGGTTTACTGGGTAAATATGGCCAGAATAGTGCGCGGCCAGGTGCTCAGCCTTAAGAATCAGGAATTTGTATTGGCCGCCAAAGCTCAGGGAGCCAGCGGATGGCGTATAATTCTTAAGCACCTTATACCTAACACTATCGGACCTATAATAGTTACGGTGACATTGGCCATTCCATCTGCCATTTTTACTGAAGCCTTTTTAAGCTTTATCGGAATAGGGGTAAGCGCCCCCATGGCAAGCTGGGGTACACTTGCCAGCGATGCCTATAGAGGGCTTAGAAGTTATCCATACCTGCTGTTTTTCCCCGCAGCCTGTATATGTATTACAATGATAGCCTTCAATTTGCTTGGCGATGGATTAAGGGATGCCCTTGATCCTCATATGAGGAAGTAGGTGATTGAGTGGATAAACTACTGGAGATACGGGATTTGCATACATCATTTTTTACCCATGTGGGTGAAGTTAAGGCTGTTAGAGGTGTAAATATAGATTTATATCAGGGTGAGGCCATCGGAATAGTTGGTGAATCCGGTTGCGGCAAGAGTGTAACATCCCTTTCCATAATGGGTTTGGTCCCTTCTCCGGGTAAGGTCATAAAGGGTGAAATATATTTCAATGGGGAAGATCTCTTAAAAAAAAGCGAAAAAGAAATGCAAAAAATAAGAGGGAACAAAATTGCCATGATATTCCAGGACCCTATGACCTCGTTAAATCCGGTATATACAATAGGGGATCAATTGATGGAACCCCTGCGGACGCATAAGAACATGGATAAAAATGCTGCCCGGGAGAAGGCAATCGGGTTACTAAAGGAAGTAAGGATCCCAGATCCTGAGAGGCGGTTAAAACAATATCCCCATGAGTTCAGTGGAGGCATGCGGCAGAGGGTTATGATTGCTATGGCGCTAAGCTGTCAACCGGAGCTGATCATTGCGGACGAACCTACCACTGCCCTGGATGTTACGATACAGGCCCAGATACTGGAGCTGATGAAAGAACTAAAGGAAAAATTCAATACATCCATTATGCTTATCACTCATGATCTGGGGATTGTGGCCGATCTTTGCAGCAGGATCGTTGTCATGTATGCGGGTATAATTGTGGAAGAGGGTTCGGTGAGGGATATATTTTATAATCCCAAACATCCATACACCTGGGGATTGTTAAAATCCATTCCCAAGGTTAACATGACGTCAAAGGAACGTCTGGTACCTATAGAGGGGCAGCCGCCGGATCTGTTGAAACCGCCTGAAGGGTGTCCTTTTATGCCCAGATGTCGCTATGCCATGCGCATATGTGAGCAGCAATGTCCCGGCTTGTATTCCGTCTCGGGAAGACACAAAGCAGCATGCTGGCTTCTTGACCCCCGGGCACCTGCTGTAGAGTGGGATAGGGAAGGGGTGAGTTTTAAGTGAGCAGCCAGAAGGATGTTTTAGTTGAGGTAAAAGATCTGAAGAAATACTTCCCGGTAAGAGGTGGGCTAATTAAGGAGAAACGGCAGGTGCTTAAAGCAGTCGACGGTGTCAGCTTTGACATATACAGGGGGGAGACGTTGGGTCTTGTCGGAGAGAGCGGTTGCGGCAAGACAACCGTTGGACGCACCATCCTGAAGCTCTATCCACCCACCGACGGCCGAATTATATTTGATGGGGATGACATTACCGAACTTAACGACAGGCAGATGAGGTCGTACAGAAAAAGAATGCAAATTATATTTCAGGATCCTTATGCTTCGCTAAATCCAAGAATGACGGTAGGCGACATAATAGCCGAATCTATAGATATCCATAAGATCGCCTATGGCGAAGAACGAAAGGCCATGATATACGATCTTTTAAGCAAAGTGGGTTTAAGCAGAGAGCATGCTAACCGTTATCCCCACGAGTTTAGCGGTGGCCAGCGACAGAGGATTGGGATTGCCCGGGCTTTGGCTGTCAATCCCGATTTTATAGTATGTGACGAACCTATTTCAGCGCTGGATGTTTCCATACAGGCACAGGTGGTTAATCTTCTTGAGGATTTGCAGGATGAGATGAACTTAACCTATCTGTTTATCGCCCACGACCTGTCCATGGTGAAACACATTTCGGATCGGGTTGGGGTGATGTACCTGGGTAAGATTGTAGAGATGGCTGAAAGTTCGGAATTATACAGCAAACCCTTACATCCCTACACACAGGCTCTGCTTTCGGCTATACCGGTTCCGGACCCTGATACCATGGAGCAACGGGAACGAATAATTCTGAAAGGCGATGTGCCTACGCCCATTAATCCACCTTCAGGATGCAGGTTTAGGACCCGATGTCCGATTGCCCGGGAGATATGTGCCGAACAGGAGCCCGAGATGAAGGACTACGGTGGAGGACATATGGCCGCATGCCACTTTATAGAGTAACGGCATGTCAGGATATAGAGCTCACCTAAATGAGATACCAAAGCCTTTCTGGCTTTGAGATATAGATAAATATTAAAGGAGGAAGAGGTAATATGCTCAAAAAAACAATACTTTTATTGCTTTCTGCAGTAATGGTTATTACCCTGTTTACTGCATGTGGTTCTGATAAAGGCGGAACAAAACCCATTGTATACAATATGGGCGCAACCCCAAAAACCATTGATCCTCAGCTCAACAGCGCAGTTGAGGCGGGAAGCGTAATAGTCCATTGCTTTGAAGGACTGACACGAAAGGACGCAGAAGGACGTATCATTCCCGGTATAGCTGAGAAATGGGAAATGAATGAAGATGGCACCAAATTCACATTCTATTTGAGGGACGCAAAATGGTCGGATGGGAAACCAGTAACAGCAGATGACTTCGTGTATGCATGGAGACGGGCTGTTGATCCGGAGTCAGAATGTGAATACGCGTACCAGCTGTGGTATATTAAAAATGGCGAGGCCATTACCAATGGCGAGATGAGCCCGGAAGAGCTGGGAGTAAAAGCTCTTGACGAAAAGACTCTGGAAGTTGAGCTTGAAGCCCCCTGTTCATACTTCCTGCAATTGACTTCCTTCCCCACATTGTTCCCCGTAAGGCAGGATATTATAGAGGAACACGGTGAAGGTTGGGCAAATGATCCCAAAACATACATTACAAATGGGCCCATGGTGGTCACCGAATTTGTTGTCAATGAGAAAATCGTGATGAAGAAGAGCGATACTTACTGGGATAAGAATTCCATAAAGGCTGACGAGCTGGTATTTACCATGATAGACGATCAGGCATCTGAGCTCTCAGCATTTGAAGCAGGTGAGATCGACTTTGCAGACAGTATTCCGGCTGAAGAGATTCCCCGCTTGTATGAGGAAGGCAAACTTATCATAAAGCCTCAGTTGGGAACATATTTCTTCTGCTTGAATGTGGAAAAGGAACCGTTGAATGATCCGAAGGTAAGAAAGGCCTTAGC
>LFSE01000114.1 GCA_001513075.1 Clostridiales bacterium DTU074
TTAGTACATGTACAGACATAGGAAGATGAATGATAGTGTTATGATGTACCGGCGGATTAAGCTTGTACAACAAAAATACAGGAGGTAGAAATATGGACAGGGAAAGTATAATTGCAAGAGCAAAGGAACATTTCAGCAAGCTTATAGAAGAACAGTTCGAAAGAATTGAAATGATGAAAAAGCAGGAGAATTTCATCGACTATGATAAACTTGATACACTTGTTATAGGCATAGTAGGCGGTGACGGCATAGGCCCGTACATAACCGCTCAGGCTCAGAGAATACTGGAGTTTTTACTGCAGGACAAAGCAAAACAAAAAAACATTGAATTTAAGATTATTGACGGCCTGACCATTGAAAACCGGGTAAAACACAATAAAGCCATACCCGATGATGTGCTTGAGCAGCTCAAACAATGTCATGTTATACTTAAAGGCCCTACTACTACGCCGCGTGCCGGCGATCCATGGCCAAACATAGAAAGCGCCAATGTAGCTATGCGGAAAGAACTGGATCTCTTTGCCAATGTACGGCCGGTTAAAATACCCCAGGAAGGAATCAACTGGACCTTCTTCCGTGAGAATACCGAGGGTGCCTATGCTCTTGGAAGCAAAGGCATTCATGTTAATGAAGATCTGGCCATCGATTTTACCGTCACTACCTATGAAGGTTCGTATAGGATCATCAAGGCAGCATTTGATTATGCCCGTAAAACCGGTGTAAATAAGGTGACTGTAGTTACTAAAGCAAATGTGGTAAAAACCACCGACGGTAAGTTCCTGGATATAGCCAGAGAAGTAGCCATGGAATATCCGGAGGTAGAATGGGATGACTGGTATATCGACATCATGACTGCCAAACTGTTGGATCCAAAACGCAGAAACCAGTTTAAGGTGGTAGTGCTTCCCAATCTGTATGGCGATATATTAACCGATGAAGCTGCAGAGCTGCAGGGTGGAGTGGGTACCGCCGGGAGCGCCAACATTGGTAAGCGCTATGCCATGTTTGAAGCCATACACGGTTCGGCTCCACGCATGGTGGAAGAAGGGCGGGCTCAGTATGCCGATCCCAGCAGCATTATCCGGGCTGCAGGTATGCTTCTGGAACATGTAGGATATACCGTCGAAGCAAAAAAACTTGATATGGCCTTGGATATATGCGGTACTTATGAAAAGAAGCTAATCATCACCGGAAGGGATACAGGAGCCACAAGTGCCCAATTTGCCGATTATATAATGGAGACATTGACTGACGGCAACCTGGAAAAACGCTGGCTGTCATATACAAATAGCCAGACAGGAAATTAATACGCAGTAACAATTTGCGAAGACATACTTGTCTCAAAGATAATGAGAGCCAGGCTTATAAAAGGCCTGGCTCCCATTTAAAAAAGATTCAAAGCTTTATAAGATTTATAACTACGAAATATTCTAACATGGATTTGTTACGAACTTGTAAAAAATTGATTTGTCCCAAAAATAAAATGGCTCCTCAGGTTGGATTCGAACCAACAACCCCTCGGTTAACAGCCGA
>LFSE01000078.1 GCA_001513075.1 Clostridiales bacterium DTU074
TTACAGGTGGTTTCCCCAGAAAAATCAATAACCTCATGAATATGGCTTTGCTTACCGGTTTCTATGAATCATTCATTCATATCCCATTTTCAATGTCCATACAACTTCCTTGGACAAGGACGTAACCTTTCTCCCATCACCTGATTCACGTTTATTATTATCAATTCTTGGTAGCTTAGGATATATTAGAGACTCTCACCTGCCGATTTGCGTCCATACTATCCATACACGGGAGGACAGGGGAAAGAATATAACTAACATTCTTTCCCCTGTCAACTATTATTCATTGTTATCATCATCCTGTTATTTCTTACCATACTTGCTATCATAAGCACTTTGATAAATTTCAAGAAGTTTATCAACACCTTTATTCTTCATTTCTGCTATATATTTATCCCACTCGTTATCTATGTCGGCGTCGCCTGTGATAAATCTGGCAGCCATCTCATCCCTGTAGGAGTTTATTACTGTTTCCAGGTTGGCCAGCTCGGCAGCTTGCTCTTCTGTGTATACAAGAAATGGCAAGACCATTTCTAATGGAGGAACATAAGGGGCATAATTATTATTTGTATCCAATGCAAGCCTCCATTCCATATCTGTTTCATAATCTCCTGGCTGCATCTGGGCATATCTATTCTCAGAAAAATCGGTTGTATCACAGCGTAATCCAATTCCGCGCCAGCAGTAGTTTTGTTTATCACTCCATCCTATCCCGTCTGCAAATACCAGTACTTCTGATGGCGTACCGCTCCTTAGATCGTTTATACCCTTTGCTTTTTCTTCCTCTGTTAACTTTCTCCACCCGACTCCTTCTTTACCAAATGCTTTTAGATAATACAGATCCCTATCATACAATTCTACACCCCATCTGAACGCCTCCTCTGGATATTTGCATTGAGAGGTTATTACAAATGTTGTAGGATTGATTTGAGAATACGCATTCCATATTGCATATTTGCCTGCTGGGCCTTCCAGAGGCGGAATAGCTATATAGTTTTTCCAATCCTCTGGTCTATCACCTACAGCTCCTGATGGTACGCCGTTGGGGTAACATCCTATTACCTCAACATCATCCCCGCTTTGTGCAATTTGCCTAGCTTGATCCTGCTGTATAACAAAGCTTTGAGGATACAACAACCCTTCTTTATAAAGCTGATTAAGCCATTTAAGCGCATCTCTCCATCCATCTTCAATATAATATAATTTTACTTTTCCATTCTCAAGATGTATTGCAGAATATACGAAAGGATTTGTCAAGTAGCCAGATATTATAGAACTATTCCATCCGCCCTCATATCCAAGTAGGGGTATTTCATCGGCTTCTCCATTTTGGTTAGGATCCTCGGTTTTGAATTTTCTCAGCATATCCGTAAACTCATCAACCGTTTTTGGTATTTCAAGTCCGAGCACGTCGAGCCATTGCCTGTTAACACACATTTTGTTTGAAACTTCGCAGTGATTGCATTTTTCAATGTGGGGTAAGGCGTAAATATTACCGTCACTCATTGTTATTATGTCTCTCAGATTTGGTACCTTTTCCAGTACTTGTTTAAACACACCGTCATAGGCATCAATATAGCCGTTAAGAGCCACAAAGGCACCTTGTGAACCGTAAACCTGCTGCTGTGTTTGGGAAATATTACAATTTAGATATATGTCCGGCATGTCTCCACTGGACAGCGAAATATTGATCTTCTCGGTCAAACTTTCTGATGGTATAACATTCCACTTTATTGCTATATTTGTCAGCTCTTCATAAAACTTAGTAAACTCATTTGTAGTGATATCTTCAACATTTGATGCAGTTGGTACTGTAACCGTTAATTCGATTTTTTCATCTACTATCGGAAATCTGCCACTGCTTAGGATTGATTCCATTGCTTCACTCCACTCATAAAGACTTGATGATACCGGTGGTCCGGTTGATTCCTCAACATCCTCAGCTGATTCATCAACATCCGTACTATCCTGACTGGTTTTTTGATCAGAAGTGTTGTTTCCACAGGAAGCCAAAATCATACAGACTAAAACAATTGACAGAATTATAGCTACCAGCTTATTTTTATTCATAAAATCTCCCCCATTTATTTTATGATTTATTAAAACAGAACTGCCACAAACAGACTCAGCTCTGCTTTAACCTTTTAGTGACCCAATCATTACACCCTTCACAAAGTACTTTTGAACAAAAGAATAAATGCATAACATAGGAAAACTGGACACAACTATTAACGAGTATTTTAACAGCAGCTTCATTTCCTGTTTTTTCAAGAGCTCTTTTATCTCAGAACCTGACAGCGACGTGTAATCAACCGTATTTGCTATTAGAATCTCCCTCAAAAATAACTGCAATGGGTATTTTGATTTGTCTGTTATATAGAGCATAGCACTGAAATAATTATTCCAGTGTCCTATGCCGTAGAATAAAACCATGACAGCAATGATTGCTCCCGATAAAGGTATAACAACAGACCATAGAAAACGCCTGTTACTGCAGCCGTCTATTTGGGCAGATTCCAACAATTCATTCGGAATGGTTGTCTGGTAATAAGTTTTCATTACAATAACATTATAAACACTTAATAATCCTGGGAGCCATAGTGACCATGAGGTGTTCAGAAGATGTAAATTCTTAACGAGCAGATAGGACGGAATTAAACCGCCACTGAAGAGCATAGTAAAAACATATATTTTCATTATTATACCTCTACCGATCAAATCCTTTCTCGAAAAAGGATATGCCGCCAGTATGGTAAAAACTACATTCAGAGTAGTACCAACAACGGTATACATAATTGTATTTAAATAACCAATCCAAATATCCTTATAATCAAATACCACCTCATAAGCCTGTGTTGAAAAATCCACAGGATAAAATGAAACTCGTCCGCTTTGAACTGCCTTGGCTGAACTAAATGAACATGCAACAACATGCATAAGAGGATAAAGCACTATGAGTAATCCAGTTATTGCTATTAGTGTAATCAAAACATCAAACACCTTGTCACTCTTGTTTATTCTTATTCTGTTAACCCTGCTATGATATTTCACCATAATGATACCTCACTTACCTTCTGAGCAATTTTATTTACTATAACGATCAGAAGCAATCCTATTACCGACTGGAACAAGCCGATGGCTGTAGGAAATGAGTAATTTGCTATCGGCGATGCCAACCCTATTTTATAAACATATGTATCAATAACTTCTGAGGTCCTCAGATTGAGATTATTCTGCATGAGATAGATTTTCTCGAAACCGGTACTCATTATAGAGCCGACACTCATTATCATGAGAATAATTATCGTGGATTGTATACTTGGCAAATCTATGTGCCATATTCTTTTAAGTTTTGAAGCACCATCTACAATTGCAGCCTCATGCAGTGTTGGGTCAACACCCGTCAATGATGCAAGATAAATAATGGAATTGAATCCTGTATACTGCCATATTCCCGTCCAAACGTATAAGTGAGGAAAAAGATCCGGATTTGATAAAAAGTCAATTTGTGCAAGTCCCATTTTTTTTAGCATAACATTTATAGGGCCAAAATCTATTGCAAAGAATTGATTGATGATACTAACCATAACCACGGTGGATATAAAGTAGGGAGCATATGTAACCATCTGAAGAGTTTTCTTTAATTTATTGTTTATCAAATAGTTTAGAACAATGGCTAAAAAGATCGGTAATATCGGGCCCACAAATATGCTGTAAATGCTTAATGATAACGTATTTCCTACAAGGCGCCAAAACTCGGTAGACTGAAAAAATTGGTTGAAATGCTTAAATCCTACCCAGGGGCTTCCAAACATCCCTTCAAATAAATTATAATCCTTAAAGGCAATCTGCAAACCATACATTGGAATATACTTAAATATTATTATGTAAACAGTCGGGAAAAAAAGCATTGCATATAAATCCCAGTTATTTAACACTTGTTTTTTCTGGCTGATTTGTTTACAGCCGCTTTATTGTATGCAGATAATTTCATCAAGTATTTCTCCCCTTAAATATTGAAAGTAATATGAACAAATCCGTAAATGTGATGGGCAATTATATGACATTTATATAATATGCCACATATAGGTACTGTTACAACCTTCAATTTTTGATATCCTATTCAATTCTTGTAATTTTTATAGAACAGACAAAAACCCTTCTCACCTTATCCAATCAAACTGTCTCTTTGGATTTTTTGACTATAAAGTAGCTCTTAACCATACAATTTTATTTGATTGTTTTATAAACCAGACTGTAGTAAAATAGGGAATTGAAGTTCCCTGCTGGTTCATCAACCTTTTTTTGTCTGTACTTGGTTTAATCAATTTGGAGATTTTTTGTACTGCTGAGATGAGCGGAAGTTTTCTATCAATATCAGCATTATAGCATTATGATCACTATAACAATAAGGAGGTATTCGGATGCCCCACCTGTGCACACCTATTATAATAAAAAACAAGGAAATCAGAAATCGAATCGTCATGCCTCCCATGGTATGTTTTAGCTGGGCAGGCGAGGATGGCTTCGTTACCGAAAAACATATCCGGCATTACGAAGCAAGAGCCAAAGGAGGAACGGGACTTATCATAGTTGAAGCTACCTGTATAAACCGGTATGGCCGCCTATCAAGCGATCAGCTGGGCATATGGTCAGATGAGCATATAGAAGGGTTAAGGCAGATTTCCCAGGCTTGCCACAAACATGGCGCTACAGTGCTGATCCAAATCCACCACGCCGGAGCGAAGACACCTCGGGATGTTGCCGAGGTAGCCTTAGCTCCATCCCGATATCCGGAACATACAGATACCGACAGGCAGGTTCGGGAATTAAGTGTCGAGGAAATAAAAGCCATACAGCAGGACTTCCTAAAGGCAGCCCAAAGGGCAAAAGAAGCCGGCTTTGATGGCGTTGAGCTTCACGGTGCCCACGGTTATTTGATCTCCCAATTCGCATCAGCCATTACCAACAAAAGAACGGATCAATACGGTGGCCCCCTGGAAAACAGAATGAGATTTGCATTGGAAATAATACAGCAGTTAAAGGATAATATTGATAAGGACTTCATCATCGGATACCGCATGGGAGGAAATGAGCCCACTTTGGAAATCGGGATTCAGATTGCGAAAATTCTGGAATCCGCCGGTGTCGATCTTCTGCATGTCTCTGCCGGCATATCCTCCCCCGAATTTCCTCAGCCACAAGTCCCAGAAGGCTTTCCGGAAAACTCAATTGTATACTGCGGCGCCCAGATAAAAAACAGGGTAAGCGTTCCGGTCATTGTGGTCAACGGAATCCGTACGCCTCAACAAGCCAAATATCTGGTGGAAAACGAGCTGGCCGACATGGTAGCCGTCGGTCGGGGACATCTTGTGGATCCCGATTGGGCCTGCAAGGCCATAAATGGCTCTAAAGTAAAACCCTGTTTAGACTGCAAAAGGTGCCTATGGCATTCAGATCCAGACAAATGCCCGGGTAAAAACTGATCTTGCCATAGCCTTTTCACTCATATTGACGCCTTAACCTTCTCTGCCTCCTATACGTCCGGTTCATTACTTATCCCATTTTGTTAGCGCGTCAAAATCGGCTCCCTGCATATTTAAAAAGGCCTTTCCCTCTTAGTGGAAAGGCCTTTTTATAACTCAATATCATATTATTATACTGCTTCTGAGTCCTTCCTATGCAACCTCCTACCGTAAAGCCTGCCGGTATGCCTTAAAGCACCGAACAGAAGGGCTACTAAAAACACATTTCCTACCATAGCCGGAAGGACTGCCGTTACAAAAGCACCGATAAAGATCTCCTGAGGAAAAACCCCTAATAGTATTGCCGAGCCTATAAATACGCATCCGCTTAGAATGGTACCGACTATGGGTACAGCAATTGAAAGAACGTATTGATTGATAAACCTCCTAAACAGCCGAATACCGATAAGCAAGACTCCCGTAGTTATCAGCTTATCAATCACATTGGGAACAAATCCACCCGGCACGTTGGTTGTAAGTCCTGACAGTATGCCGGCAGCTATCCCCGCAACAAAACCCACCTTAATGTCCTCAAATGTTAAAAGACACAGGAATAACATAGCCAGCAGAAAATCGGGTTTGACGGGAGTCCCCGTTGAAGGGGTGACATAATGGAGTACCAAACCGATGGCAAGCAATAATCCAGCCAATACAAAATCTCTCAAATTTTTCACAACTCATCTCTCCTCTTCTCATCTAATCTGATTTTACCGCCCCACATAGCCTGTACGGGCTGTACAGGCTACATGCAGGTGGATTTTATATTGCTACAATAATAACACATAACTTATAAAATGGCAACACCAAAATAAAATTCAAAAATCATCTGTAAAAGACATGGTTTGCTATGGTAGTCACATAAGTTCGGTTTTTCACTATCCATGAACCTGCTGATTTAGCCGGGTTGAAAAAGTATAGGGCATCTCCAGCCGGTTTTGACCCTCCGTAAGCCTCCTGAGCAGCCCGATAGCTTTCACTGCTGGGCGTATTGTATATCGTACCGTCCTGAACGGGGCAAAATTGGGGAATACCGTTATAGTACTCAAATATTACTCCGTATATCGTATTCGGAAAGCTTGAGGATCTGACTCGGTTCATTATTACGCTCCCAACAGCAACTTTACCGATATAAGGTTCACCATCGGCCTCCGCGTGTATGATCCTTGCAAGCCAGAAAATATCGTCTGAAACCTGCTGGGACGACGAGGATCCCCTGCTGGCAGAGCCGGATGTCTGAGAACCCTTGCTATAGGAAATGGTCTGACCGTTGTACAATGCGTTTTGAGTCTGGGGACCTGCAATACCATCGATTCTCAAACCATAGGCTTTTTGAAAGGCTATCACCGAGTTCTCGGTTATTTTCCCGTAATATCCCGTCACATTTGCGTGGAAAAAACCCTTTTGCTTAAGAGCTGTTTGCAATCTGGAAACGGCCTCGCCCCTCATCCCGAATTTTAATGTTACAACCTGGCCAGTACTGCCGTAAAGCGCCGATTGAGTTGCATTACCTGCTATTCCGTCCACCACCAAACCCCGGCCCTTCTGAAATTTCATTACAGCATCCCGGGTGATCGGGCCATAATAACCGGTAACCTTCCAGTAAGTATAGTAGCCCTGATTCTTCAACTCCTGTTGTAGACGGGAAACCGCCTCTCCCCGGCTTCCTATCGAAAGCAGAGGATATGCCGCCTGGACATTCACCGATGGAAAAAATACAACTGCAATGATCACCGCTGCGATAAAACAAAGAAATCTACGCTTTTTTGTACTCTGTCTCATAAATCCACACCCCATATTCCCAGTATTTTTGCTTACTATTATAGGGTGTGCTTGAATTTACTGTCAAATTAGTAAATCTCCGTAATATGTATTGTTACAAATATATTACGGAGATTTTAAATATTTATTATTTTTGCTCATTAATTCATATACATACCATATCGTGCCAAAGCTTGTCTTACAATAATCAACCGAACTTTATTGTCCTTACATTAACTCCGGGAATCCGGCTTAGCTCTTCGGAAAACTCCTCGAGATAAGCATCGGTAGCATTCACATTGAGGGTTATGATACCCCTGTCACTTCCCGGATCATGTACCCCCTGTCTGGTAAGTATACAATCCCCGTACTTTGTCAATACTTCCTGAACGCTGAGGGCCTGCTCTTTTCGGTTGTCCAATTCCACAGCAACCACGTAAAGACATTTATCTGACATCAATCTTCCCTCCTTTCTTTATACTATTTTCTCAATCTCAACCCGGGGCAATATACTCTCAAAGCCCGAACGGGTACACAGCAGTGTCCCTTCCCTCATCACAGAGGCGGNNCCGCCATACCATAGCGCAGCATTTCCTTCAAGCCGGCTCCTTCCTGTATGGCAAGACAAAAGCCTGCAACCATCGAATCTCCGGCACCTGCCGTACCTTTCACCTCAACTTGGATGGGCGGAGCATAATAAGCCTCCTTATCATCCACTATAATGGCACCCCGGCTGCCCATGGATACCCCTATTATGTTTACCCCCTTATCCAAAAACGTCCGGGCTGCACGTACAATTTCCCTGTGAGTTTTAAGGCCTATTCTGGTTGCCTTTTCCAGCTCATACAGATTGGGTTTGACCAAATACGGGGCCGCTTCAAGCCCTTGAAGCAGCAATTCATCATCGGCATCAAGTATGCATGGCACACGGTATTTGTTCACCAGTTCAATCAAATCCCTGTAGATGGACACCGGCACCCTTTGAGGAGCACTCCCACCAAAGACCATCATTTGGCTTTTTGCAGCATAGGAATTAACCTTATCCCTCAGCTCTGCAAGGCATTCCGGCGGAACCGGATTACCGCTTTCGTTGACCTCTGTAACAACTCCCTTTGACATATCGAATATCTTAAGGTTAATCCGTACCTCCCCTTCTACATACACAAAGTCATGGGGAACACCCATTGAATCCAAGAAAGCCCTTATCATCTGACCTCTCTCAATATAGTTAATGCCCGTACACAAAGCGCTCCTGCCCAGCTGGTGCAAAGCTACAGCCACATTTAGACCCTTTCCGGCCACATCCATTCTGCTGCCCTTGATCCTGTTCAATCCTCCATATGTAAATTGCTCAACGGTGACCATCCTGTCTATACATGGATTGAGCGTCAATGTAGTTACCATCATCATTCCCCCCGCTCCATACCCCTGTTAACTCCTTACTATGTAATATGCCGGTTATCTTTGACACCGTCGTTTATCAACAGACAGTCAATCGAACCCCAAACATTTTATCTGCTGTCAGTCCGCCGTATTACTCATTTAAAAACCGGGCTATCATGCATTGAGCCCGGTTTTTAACGAAATCCTATTATTCTTCACTCTCCCGTCTGGCCTGTTCAACAACTTTTGCACTGATGTTGGCAGGCACTTCCTCATAGCGTACATACGTCAATTTAAAACTCCCACGGGCCTGGGTCATGGAACGCAAGTCGGTAGCATATCGGAACATCTCGGCTTGAGGTACCTCAGCTTCAACCTTCTGCAGTCCGTTACCTAAAGGTGTCATACCCAAAATACGCCCGCGCCTGCGATTTAAATCACCTATGATATCACCCATATATTCATCGGGTACCACCACTTCAGCCTTCATAATGGGTTCAAGCAGTACGGGATCCGCCTGTTCCAGCTTTCTGTAAGCAAGGGCAGCCGCTATTTTGAATGCCATCTCGGAAGAGTCAACGGAGTGGTACGAACCGTCGTACAAAGTGGCCTTAATCCCGACCATGGGATAACCTGCCAGGACGCCCTTTTGAAGCGCCTCCTGCAAACCCTTTTCAACTGCAGGAATATACTGTCTGGGCACTACACCGCCCACTATCTTATCAACAAACTCAAATTTCTGTTCCGGATCCGGCAATGGTTCAAACTCAATCCAAACGTGTCCGTATTGTCCGTGACCGCCCGTCTGCTTTTTATGCCTCCCTTCGGCTTTAATACTCTTACGGATGGTTTCCCGATAGGGTACCTTCGGCTCCTTAAATACCGCGTTAACACCAAATTTGTTCTTCAGCCGGCTGGCTATTACATCAAGATGTACCTCGCCTATTCCGGATATAATAGTTTCACCAGTTTCAACGTTCGGCTGTACCGTAAAGGTTGGGTCTTCTTCCATTAGTCGGTTCAAACCGCCAAACACCTTTTCCTCTTCACCTTCTTTTTCAGGGAGCACAGCCATAGAAATGGAAGGTTCGGGAAAATCAATGCTTTCGTACATCACAGGTGCCGAAGGATCGCACAGGGTATCACCGGTTACAGTGTTTTGGAGCTTAGCAATCGCCCCAATATCACCTGCGGTAAGTTTATCCACCTGTATCTGCTTTTTCCCCCTCAATACGTATATGGAACCGGTTTTTTCGTTTCTTTCCTTATTTGCATTATATATGCTCATCCCTGCGGAGAGTTCTCCGGTCATAACCTTAAATACCGAAAGCTTCCCGACAAAGGGATCAACTACCGTCTTAAAAACAAAGGCTGAGAAAGGCAGTGATGGATCCACCTTATACTCCATCGTTGCCCCTGTTTTGGAATTGGTTACCGATACTGCCGGACGCTCATTGGGAGCAGGTATATAATCAACGATACTGTTCATCAACAACTCAACTCCGGCATTTTCGGTGGCAGAACCGTATAGTACCGGAACCACATCTCCTTCGGCAATACCTATGCGTAAAGCCTCACGAATCTCCTGCTCGGTAAGCTCTTCACCCTCAAAATACTTCTCCATCAGCTCTTCGCTGGTCTCGGCTGCAGCTTCAATAAGGCGCGTACGAACATCTTCAACTGTATCTGACAAATCATCGGGGATTGAAATCTCTTTAGGTTCCTTTCCTGTGAAATCCCAAGCCTTCATATTGACCACATCTACCAGGCCGGTAAACCGTACACCGCTCATAATTGGCACCTGCAGCGGAGTTATGGCTGTTCCGTACTTGGCTTCCAATTCCTCCAACACTTTCTCGTAATGTACATTTTCCCTGTCCATCTGGTTGATGAAGACCATTCTCGGAACATTGTATTCTTTGCAGTAGTCCCATGCTTTCTCAGTGCCGACGTTAACGCCTGACACCGCACCAACTACAATGACGGCTCCATCCACCACCCTTAAAGCCTGGAGCATCTCACCGATGAAATCAAAGAATCCTGGCACGTCTATTATGTTAATTTTATGATCATTCCATCCCAATGGTGCTATTGCAGCACTGATGGATATTTTCCTTTTTATTTCTTCGGGATCATAATCGGTGGTGGTAGTGCCATCTTCGACCCGACCAAAACGATCAGTTGCTTTGGCATTGAAAAGCATGGCCTCAGTTAAAGTGGTTTTTCCTTCTCCGCCATGGCCGACGATTCCTATGTTGCGGATCTTTTGTGTCACAAAGTTGTTCATCAACATTCCTCCTTGTAATTTTGGTACACTGTCTAAAATAATGCATATGCTATACTATTCTGCAGCAACGGGCTATTTCCTTTTTTATTGTAACATACTTTTGACCAAAACTTAATACGGTTATTAAATAAATATTTCATATTTTCTTCTTGTCAGCTGTATTTAATTTTGAAATTGTAAAGCATCTTCCACGGATGTACCGCTACACGAGCGCACATTATTAGTATACACATTGCTTTTTGCAGAATATTGCGTAAATCACCTTTAGAAAAGGCTTTGAACCTATTAATGAATGAAGCGAAGGACAGCCGGAATCCGTTCTAAACGAAGAGAGTTCTTTTTGTTGTAGTCCTTGACTTTTTATATAATAAAATATACAATTTTCTAAATATCATACCAAACACCCCGACAGACTTATCACCTTATTCCACGGAGGTCAGCCATGAAACATATAACCGTCAGTTTGAAAAATAAATCATACCCCATATACATAGCCTCCAGGGGTTGGAGCCAGCTGGCCCAGGCCATCGGGGGAAAAATCAGGGGTAAAAAGGTAATGATAGTATGCGATGAAAATATATATCCCCTTTACTATAATTCAGTAAAATCCGTTCTTATATCCATGGGATACCAGGTATGTTCGGCCGTAATACCCCCGGGGGAGGCAAGTAAGAGCTTTGAACAGGCCCAAAAGCTATACACGCAGGCTCTGGAAGCCAGACTAGATCGCTCATCTTCCATCATTGCCCTGGGCGGCGGGGTGGTAGGGGACCTGGCAGGCTTTATAGCAGCCACGTATATGCGGGGTATTGGTTTCATCCAGATCCCGACTTCACTGCTGGCCCAGGTGGACAGCAGCGTAGGAGGCAAGGTAGCCATCAATCATCCCCTTGCCAAAAATATAATAGGTGCTTTCTATCAGCCTGATCTGGTGTTTATCGATCCCGGCACCCTCATTTCCCTGCCATCCAGAGAATTTGCCACCGGCCTGGCAGAGCTCATAAAACACGCCTTTATAGCCGATCCGGACTTCATAAGCTGGCTGGAGGAAAACATGGATGCTATTATTGCCCGGGATGTGGAAATCTTATCTCATGCTATTTATCGTTCCTGTCAGATCAAGGCGGGTGTGGTTGAATTGGATGAAAGGGAAACCGGCCTGAGGATGATACTCAACTACGGGCATACCATTGGCCATGCTATTGAAGCGGCCACCGGCTATTCAGAATACACCCACGGTGAAGCGGTAGCTATGGGTATGGTATATGAAGCCGGAATCGCCGAAAAGATGGGCTTGATTAAACAGGACTATATCAATCGGTTGGCAGACATATTAGAAAGAGCCGGGCTTCCCACCCAGCTCGACACACCGGCATGGGATCTCATAATTGAAAGAATGAACCACGACAAAAAGAATGTTGACCAGCGTATTGTTCTGGTATTACCCATCGGATACGGCAAAGTTAAAATTTTTAAGGAGCTAACGCCGGAACAGCTCAAACAATTTCTGGAATAAATAAAAGGAGGAATATGGAATCATGCTTAAACACCGTAAAACCATTGAAAGCCTGGAGCCATATAGGCCAGGAAAACCCATAAGCGAAGTTAAACGGGAACTTGGGCTTACCGATATAGTGAAATTGGCTTCTAATGAAAATCCGTTGGGCTGCTCTCCAAAAGCCGTAAGAGCAATCATTGAATGGACGAAGGACATAGCCCTTTATCCCGATGGAAATTGTACCGAGCTTAGAAATGCTCTGGCTTCCAGGTTCAGTCTCAGCCCTTCCCGCTTTCTCTTCGGTGCGGGAACGGACCAGATTTTAGAGATAATTGCTCAAACCTACATCAACTCGGGCGACAACACCATCATGGGCTGGCCATCCTTCTCAAGATATGAAGCCGTAACCCGTATAATGGATGGAACAGCCATTAAAGTGACTTTAACCGGGGATTATCGCTTGGATCTGAAAGCTTTTTTAGATGCCATTGATGACAAAACCCGTATTATATGGATATGCAACCCCAATAATCCCACCGGTACAATAATCACCGAACAGGAGCAAAGGGAATTTTTGAAAAGAGTGCCGGACAACATATTGGTAGTACTGGACGAGGCATACCATGAATATGTTCAGGATGCCAATTATCCCCGGAGCATCCAGTTACTTGACGAATACGATAACATAATAATACTCAGGACTTTTTCCAAGATATACGGTCTGGCCGGCCTCAGAGTTGGATATGCCAT
Source organism: Clostridiales bacterium DTU074 (assembly GCA_001513075.1). Classification (GTDB taxonomy): domain Bacteria; phylum Bacillota; class Clostridia; order Caldicoprobacterales; family Caldicoprobacteraceae; genus DTU074. Next base: position 13,202 of record LFSE01000078.1, read on the forward strand.
ATCCAACGAAAACATTATTTCCTATCTAAACAGAGTCAGGGGACCTTTTAATGTCAATGCAGCTGCCCAGGTTGCTGCCGTGGCATCGCTGGAAGACAGAGAATTCGTTGAGGACAGTATAAGGATCAACCAGGAAGGCAAGCAATACCTATATCGTGCCTTTGATGACATGGGACTGGAATACATCCCGACCCACGGCAACTTTATCATGGTAAATGTGAAAAAGGACAGTGTGCAGGTATTTAGGGATCTGCTTTTAAAAGGTGTTATCGTTCGATCTGGGGATATATTCGACATGGACAACTGGCTCAGAATTACCGTTGGTACGCCAGAACAAAATGCAACATTGATAAATGCATTAAAAACGGTGCTATAAAAACATTCCATAAGCCAAGCCATAGAGATACGGGTTAACGTACAACAGATTTTTATCCGGTATGGTACGGTATGATAGTAATGATGGTACAGCAGTACGGTAGAACGGTAGGGCACATCACATTATAAAAATTATTGGCTTTTTTAGAACAATGCGCCCGTTCTTAACAGAATAGCGCATTTTGTTGAGTCTAAAACTAATTGTTGAGTCTAAAACTAATAAGAAACATAAACCATTGTTACGCGGAGGATGGATAGTATGGTTATTGTTATGAAACCAAGTGCTACAAAAGACGATATAAAGAATATTGACGCACTTCTCAAAAAACTGGGTTTGGGCGTCCATATATCAACGGGTTCGGAACGGACCATTATTGGAGTAATCGGAGATAAACGACTTCTGGCCGATACTCCTCTGGAACTAATGCCAGGTGTGGATCGCCTGGTGCCAATTGTTGAACCTTTTAAGCTGGCGGGAAGAACCTTCAAACCTGAATCAACGGTGATACGGATTAAAGATGCGGAAATAGGCGGCAAAAAGCTGACCATTATGGCAGGGCCCTGTGCTGTTGAAAGCCAGGAACAGATCATGCAAACGGCAAAGTTCCTAAAATCCAGAGGAGTCCAATTCCTAAGGGGCGGGGCATACAAACCCCGGACATCACCTTATTCATTTCAAGGCCTGGAAGAGGAAGGTTACCGTCTTCTGGCCGAAGCGGCCAAGGATGTCGGCCTTCTGGTGGTATCAGAGATTGTGTCCATCAAATCCATCGAACAGGCAATAGAATACGTGGACATATTCCAGATCGGTGCCCGGAACATGCAGAATTTCCAGCTATTACGAGAGGTCGGAAGGACAAAAATCCCCGTAGTTTTAAAGCGAGGCCTTGCTTCAACGATAGAGGAATGGCTGAGCGCTGCCGAATATATAATGAACGAAGGCAACTACAATATAATTCTCTGCGAGCGGGGCATCCGTACCTTTGAAACGTATACCCGAAACACCCTGGATCTCAGTGCCGTTCCCATTATTAAGGAGATCAGCCATCTTCCCATAATAGTCGATCCCAGCCACGGTACCGGAAAATGGAAGTTGGTAACCCCAATGAGCCGTGCCGCCATTGCCGCCGGCGCTGATGGCCTGATAGTGGAGGTTCATCCTGATCCAACATCGGCCCTTTCCGACGGCCCCCAATCGTTGAATTTTGAAACCTTCGACACGCTGCTGGATGAAATTGCAAAGGTAGCCGGTGTCATAGGACGGGAGTGGTAAAACATGTCATTGCAGAAAATAAGCATCCTAGGCCTTGGCCTGATCGGCGGCTCCCTGGCCAAAGCTATCCGGCGTAACCTGCCGGGAAGCATCGTTATTGGTTTTGATACAAATAATGAATACCTGGACACGGCTTTTAGGGAAGGAATAATTCAAGAAGCAGCTGCAAAACTGCAGGAAGCCGTCGAGCATGCCGATATCATATTCCTGTGCACACCGGTAGGAACCATTCCTCAACTCATCAAAGCAATCGCAGAGGATATACGCAAGGGAACCATTGTTACGGATGTGGGCAGCACCAAAACAGCAATAGTAAATGCTGCAGAGCGGTATCTACCCCATGGTATATTCTTTGTAGGAGGGCATCCCATGGCCGGCACCGAGCATTCGGGGTACAAAGCCAGCATCCCTCATCTTTTCGAAAACGCCTACTACGTTCTTACCCCTCTTGCTTCCACCCCTGCATGGGTTTTGGATAATTTAAAAGCTTTATTATCATCCATAGGCGCCATTCCTCTGGTAATGGAACCCCGGCTTCACGACAGAATCGTCGGATGCATAAGCCATCTTCCCCATGTAGTAGCCGCTGCATTGATAAACGCCATACAGAAGGTGGACGATCCCCAGCATTTTAAGGAAAGGCTGGCCGCCGGCGGCTTCAGGGATATCACCCGCATAGCTTCCTCAAACCCGCTTATGTGGCGGGACATATCCCTGTCAAATGGTGAACAGCTTGTAGAACTTATAGATCATATGATCGACAATCTATCGGAATTTCGAAACTACATCAACGACAATGACCGCCACGGGGTTGAAAATTTCTTTTCCAGAGCAAAGGCATTTCGTGACAGCCTGCCCACCCTTCAAAGCCTGGCACTGGCTCCCTACCACCACCTGTACGTGGACGTGGAAGATCGGCCGGGAATCATCGGGAAAATAGCAAGCCTGCTGGGCCAACACAGCATTAATATAAAGAATCTGCGCATAATCCACAGCCGGGAAGAGGAACCTGGCGGATGTTTGGTGATTTCCTTTTCGGATGTGCCTTCCCTGGACAAAGCAAGGAAGGTGCTGGCTGCACAGGGTTTCAGGACTTACGCAAAATGATTGCCGCGCAATAGAAAGTGCAGTGGCGGGTTTTTTACAACCCCCATTTATGCGAGGCTTTTAGCAGCACAAAAAGGTACAATGGAAATATAATAAAAATATGATAATGCCAAAGAAGATGATGAATCGGGAGGAAAACCATGAAACTCAGCATAACCCCTGCCAAACGGCTATTGGGAAAGGCAGAAATCCCCGGCGATAAATCCATATCCCACCGCTGCATAATACTCGGAGCAATAGCCAATGGAGAAACCCATCTCAGCCGCTTCCTGATGAGCAACGACTGTATCAGCACCCTTAAGGCTTTCAGGCAGATGGGCGTCAATATAAGCGTACCGGGCCCTGACAAAGTTGTAATAAAAGGTGCGGGGCTGAACGGGCTTAAACCGCCTTCTTCCCCCATCGACGCCGGCAACTCAGGCACCACTGCCCGACTGTTGGCCGGTTTACTGGCGGGCCAGAGTTTTGACAGCGTTATAACGGGGGATGCATCCTTGCAAAAACGCCCTATGGACCGGATCGTCGCTCCTCTTAAAAAAATGGGAGCTGACATCAGTGCGGGTACCTGCGCAAGGTATCTTCCTCTTATTATCAAAGGCAGCACTCTTGAAGGAATAGATTATCATATGCCGGTTGCCAGCGCTCAGGTAAAATCTGCGCTGATCCTTGCCACCCTCTATGCAAAGAGTCCCAGCTGTATACATCAGCCGGCTGTATGCCGAAACCATACCGAGTTACTCCTCCAGGCCTTCGGAGGCAGAATAGAAACTCAGGGCAACACAATTACCGCTTATCCCGCCAGACACCTATACGGCCAAAATATTAAAATACCAGGGGATATATCATCGGCTGCCTTTCTTATGACAGCCGGCCTTCTGGTGCCGAATTCAATGCTAGTATTAAAGGAAGTGGGCCTGAATCCCACTCGAACCGGAATACTTGATGTTTTCCATCAGATGGGAGCCGATATTTCGGTTGAAAATCTGTCAAACTCCGGAGGTGAAATAACGGGGGATATTATCGTAAAAACCTCTTACCTTAAAGGAACCGTTATCAGCGGAGGGCTGATCCCCCGGTTGATCGATGAAATCCCCATCATAGCCCTGGCCGCCACACAGGCAGAAGGAACTACCGTTATCCGGGACGCCCAGGAGCTGAAGGTCAAGGAAACCAACCGCATTAACACGGTTGTCAGCCTGCTGTCCCGTTTAGGTGCAGATATTGAAGGCACAGATGACGGCATGATCATCCACGGTCCTACACCCCTTACAGGGGATACCTTGGACAGCTTTGGAGATCATAGGCTTGCCATGACCGCAGCCGTTGCAGGCTTGATAGCCCGGGGAGGAACCACCATCAACGGATGGGAATGGGCGGACATCTCCTTCCCCGGCTTTTATGAAACGCTAAAAAAGCTGCAATGCTAGTACTGCTTTAACAGCCTCGTCACATAATCCCTGTAACCCTGTATTTCCTCCCATGTGGTCAAAACCCTGATCTCCAGAGAAACGGTTTTCCGTTGGCCGGGCTTTAAATATTCCAGGATTCCCCTCTCCCTTGCCCAGCTCCGTCCCATAGGAACGCAGTTTCCCGGCTCAAGGCCTACCACATAATCCTGCTGCCCCATCATCTTCCATTGGGTAAAATACGGAAGTTCCTTTTGGTTATAATATACACATATACCCAGATTTATGGCCTCGTTTATTATGGCGGCACAGCTTCTTCCCCGGTCATCAACAGCCAGTTTGTGGAAAAAAACCTGTTCCCTGTACCCGGGCGTGGGAACCTCAAATCTGTTGAACCCTTCAATGCCCTTACGAGCCTCTTCATCCCGTGGAGAGGTATGTATTATCGGTGCAATAAGCTCACTGCCCTCATCCACCACCGGAAAGCCCATGTTCATATGATACAATATCATAAGCGGGGTATCCTCATACCCTTCATTGACAATCTCGTCGTCAATTATTATTCTGTTCCTTCCACCATATGCCTTGATTCTCCGATGCAGTACCAAATTTTCGGAGAATATAACAGCTTCCCGCACCTTTCCTTCTATCCACAGAATCAGCTCGTCCCCTTCCCATTCAACGCCATGGTTTACCTCGTCAGCGGGAATATTGCTTATTCTTCCGTGAAGGCCCAAATCCCATATTCCTTCTCTCTCAGGCGGCCCTACCTGGGTAAGCCCGCAGGTGGTCAAAACCCCTCCGTTAAAACTGCGGAGCCACTCATAGCCGTATGGCTGATAATAAGAGGAGTGCACAATACCCCCCTTGCCTATGAAGCCTAAGGCTCTCCCGTTATGTTCCATCCAGGCAATGTCCAGGGCTCTGTCGGGCAGCACAGTAAAGCCAAGCCCGCTGCCGGTTTTAACATCCAGGGCATGTACCCCTTGTGCCCTGCCTTCATTCATTGTGTATGACTTTATACCCGCAATCTGAGACAAATGACCAACCCGCCGTCTTATTTCTTCTTTCGTAAATTCCCTGCCAATATATTGCATTTTATTCCACCCCCATTTTTTATACAAGCTTCAAGCCAAATCCTGGCGGTATTTTTCCATAAGTATCTTAAAAAGCTCTGCGGGTGTTGGAGGAGTATACGTTATGGCATTGGCACCCGCTTCAATGGTAGCAATAATGGTTTCTTCACTGGGACCACCCGTAGCAATTATAGGCACATCCGGCATTTGATCCCTTATCCTCTTAACAATATCCGCCGTTTTTTTAGCTCCCGAGACATTCAGTATACTGGCTCCCGCCTCTATCCGGGCTTTAAAATCAGTATTTTCCGATACAACCGTAACAACGATGGGAATGTCGATTGTATCCCTGACCGCCCTTATGATATCATTGGGGATTGGAGCGTTTAACACGACTCCAATGGCTCCTTTAAACTCGGCATCCAGCGCCAGGTTTACCACCCTCTTCCCTGTGGTGGTCCCACCGCCTACTCCGCAAAAGACCGGCACATCACCGGCCATCATTATGGCCTGAGTTATTGCAGGCTGTGGGGTGAACGGATATACCGCAATTATGGCATCGGCATTTATATTCTTGATAACGGCAACATCGGTGGTAAATGCCAGGGAACGTATTGTCTTCCCGAATATCCTTATTCCACTGGCCTGCTGAATGCATTCCGGCACTTCAATCATATGCCTTCTTAAGGTTCCGCGTATTTCTTTCGGCATTAAGCTTCCTCCTTTGCCAATCAGAATCAACTGTTATTTTGCTTATATTAACCTAAAAAATATACGCTTAAAACACAAACAAGAAGCTTGTCCAAACAATTCCTCATACAAGCCGTCCACGAAAAAAATATATACAACAAACCTTCTTTTTGGGGGCTATGCTGCCATACCCCCTCAGCCCCCCTTCATTATACTGACCAAACCCTGCTTCATCGTTTCAGCTTCCCCGGCCTTTACCCTAAACACCACTATCAGTACAATCACTGCAATCAGCAATACAATCCCCCAAATGATAACATCCTTCTTCAAGAAAAAAACCCGCATATCATACACCCCCTCATCTAAAGATATGCAGGCATGCTTCAATTTAGAATAGCATATTGGGAGATGGACAGCCCGACGACTGACGACTCGTTACTGATAGATATATATGGCACATTTTACATAATATACATGCTATATTTCTGCCTTCCATAATGTAAAATAACTTTAATCATAAAAGCATTATAAAAGCTGAAGGAGCATTTAATCCATGAAACAATTGGAAGAATTAATCGAAAAAATAGAAATCCTTCGTAATCAGATACATGAACTCATACAGCAACAGGGCATCACTAACCCGGATATTCTCAGGACAAGTCAACAACTGGATCAACTGCTGGTGGAATACTATAAGCTAATCAATGCCGATAAGGAGGATTAGCTTATAGTCTATTATACCATTAATTGCATAAAATCTCAATTCCCAGCCAAAAGCCGCCAACCTGGCTTAATTGAAAAGCCCATGGGTGTATGCTATAATTTGTATAACGAATTCGGCATAGGAGGGATAATGTGGATATAAAAAGTTTTGCGTCACCCGAAGCAATTTACCGTTCCGCCCCGTTCTGGAGCTGGAATGATAAACTGGATAAGGATGAGCTGAAAAGGCAGATTAACGAGATGGCTGAAAAAGGCTGGGGAGGATATTTCATGCACTCACGCGTCGGCCTTGTGACAGGGTATCTTTCTCCTGAATGGATGGAAATGATCAGAACCTGTGCTCAACAGGCCGGTGCCACCCAAACTTACGCATGGTTGTATGATGAAGATAAATGGCCGTCAGGTTTTGCGGGAGGCGAGGTACCTGCTGTTGAGGAATATAGAAGCCGTGCATTGGTACTGCTCAAAAAGGAATGGCTGACTGAAAACGACACGGTACTCGATGAGTATGAACTGGATGGCAATACATATTATATATGTAAGCGGGTATCCCCGCTGGGAAATGCATGGTTTAACGGAATGTGTTACGTTGATCTTATGAACCCCAAAGCCGTTAAAGCTTTCATTGACTGTACCCATGAGCGTTACAAGGAAGCCTGCGGTGAATATTTCGGCAAGGAAATTCCGGGTATATTTACCGATGAACCATGCTATCTTATGGAAGGACAGTACAACGTTCCCGTGCTCCCTTGGTCCGATTATCTGCCTGAATTCTTTGAGAATTTAAAGGGGTACCGGATCGAAGAACACCTTCCTGAACTATTTTTTGATATACTCGACTACCGCAAAATACGTTTTGATTTCTTTGACGCCGCAACCCAATTGTTCATTGAAAGCTTTACCAAACAATACTACAACTGGTGCGAAGAAAACAAGCTTATAATGACCGGCCACTTTATGGCAGAAGATAATCTGGCCTATCAGCTTCAGTGGATCGGCGCTGCAATGCCTCATTATGAATATATGCATTGGCCTGGAATAGACAAGCTGGGAAGACATACAGACCAGCTGGTTACCGTAAAACAAGTTACCTCGGTCGTGGATCAGCTAAATAAAGAAAGGGCCGTTTGTGAGGTCTTCGGCTGTATTGGCCAGCAGTCCAGCTTTTACCACCGCAAGTGGATTGCCGACTGGCAAGCCGCTCTGGGAATCAGCTTTGTAAATCATCACCTGTCCCTCTATTCTATGAGAGGCGAAAGAAAAAGAGATTACCCGGCTAACTTCTATTATCAGCAGCCCTGGTGGGATAAAGAGCGGGAGTTCGGTGACTACATAGGCCGTTTAAGCTACGCAGTTTCACAAGGCAGGCGTCAGTTGGATATATTGGTGCTGCATCCCATTTCCAGCGTATGGAGTGAATATTCGCCCCTCCATAAACTAAACAATCTGGCGGTAGAAAACGGCGTATACGATAAGCCTTTTACCGATCTGTCCAAAGCCCTTATAGCAAATAAGCTGGATTTCCATTACGGTGATGAAATAATCATGCAAAAACATGCCAAAGTAGAGGACGGCAAGCTGGTTATAGGTCAGCACTCATACTCAACAGTGGTTGTTCCTCCGTCGCTGACCCTGCGTAAGTCCACCTTAAAGCTGCTGAAGGATTTTGCCCAAGTCTCAGGTGCCAACAGGCTCATATTTATGCGGCCGCTGCCTGAAAGGATTGATGGGGAGAAAGTCCATGTTGATCTGCCCGCGGGCATACAGATTGCGAACACAATTGACGATATCATAACCATTCTGGATGGCTATTATCCTGAAAGAATAAGGATAACCGACAGGCTTACCGGCGGTAATGCCTATAGAATCATTTGCCACCAGCGATCATCCGATGAGGGCACATGGTTGTTCTTCACCAATACTGACGAGAAAAGGGAGATAAACGCTTCGATTTCGCTGCAGGCCCAAGCACCGACCAACCCTGTAATACTCGACCTTAATTCTGGTCAGGTATACTCCCTGCCCGCCGCTTTTAATTCCTGTCTCTTATACACATCTGACGCT
>LFSE01000028.1 GCA_001513075.1 Clostridiales bacterium DTU074
ATTTTTTTGAATCCTTTAGAGAGAATCTTGGAAGGATATGTATTCATGCTTATACCGTAGATCAACTTTTTAGATGTATTGCAGGTTTTTAATGGTCATGATATAATACACTAGTCCTTATTTTTTTATTCAACAGCTAAAAGGATACACTTCACGGGTGCTGAGAGAAGAATTCCCTTTCCCGGAAGGCCGTCTTCCATCCCTGTGGGTCAGGCCGCATTGACGCGGGACGGTATGACAACATATCGGGAGAAGCTATGAAGTATATTGAAGGGCAGAAAGGGAAGCAGAAGTGCACCTGTCTGTATAAAACTAAACTTGCATTCGAAAGAAGGGAAAACGGGTGGAACAGCTGCTACAACAGATTATCAATGGTGTATCTTTGGGAAGCATATACGCGTTAATTGCCCTTGGCTATACCATGGTATACGGTATTATAAAACTGATTAATTTTGCTCACTGTGATGTGTATATGATAGGGGCCTATATCGGCTATGTTTGCATGGCAAAGCTTGGCTTGGGATTTTTGCCGTCGCTGTTTATCTCTATGGTGTTTTGCACAATTCTGGGCATTGTAATAGAGAAGATTGCATACAGACCTTTACGGAATGCTACAAGGATAGCCGCCCTTATTACAGCGATAGGCGTTTCGCTTTTTTTGGAATATACCACCATGTTTTTTGCTTCTGCAAATGTTAGGACCTATCCCCCCATGACGGGCTTCATGGCCAGGACATTTAAAATTGGGGATATAGTTATATCGGCGCAGCAGATTCTTATTGCAATTATTACGGTTATTCTGATGATACTATTGCAGATTATTGTTAAGAGAACAAAGATCGGAAAGGCAATGCGGGCCGTTTCCATGGATAAAGATGCAGCCGAGCTTATGGGCATTAATGTTGATACTACCATATCCTTCACCTTTGCTTTGGGTTCTGCCCTGGCCGGAGCTGCAGGAATTTTAGTTGGAATATATTATAATTCCATAAATCCCTTAATGGGTGTTTTGCCAGGGCTTAAAGCTTTTGTTGCTGCGGTTTTCGGAGGTATCGGCATTATTCCGGGTGCCATGCTGGGCGGGTATGTGATTGGTATTATCGAAGTTTTTGTTGCAGGATATGGCTACTCCATGTACAGGGATGCTGTGGTATTTGCCATTCTTATTCTGATTCTCATAGTACGACCTGCAGGACTGCTGGGTAAAAACACTGGAGAGAAGGTGTAAGCGGTGAAAGGGACGTTAAATACACAATTCATAAAAAGGGTTATATTCCTGCTGCTCGCATATGTCATCGTCCAGCTGCTTGTCTCAACCAATATCATAAACGAATACCTCCAGGCAACATTGGTGACAATATGCATAAATATTATACTGGCTGTTAGCCTCAACCTGATTACCGGCTTTACCGGTCAGTTCTCCCTGGGGCATGCAGGCTTTATGTCCATAGGGGCTTACACATGTGCAATAATAACCATGAGAATGTCAACTCTGGCAGGCTTTGTTATAGGAACATTGTCCGGCGCCGTAATGGCTGCCCTTGTTGGTTTTATAGTGGGGTTGCCCACCCTGCGGCTGAGGGGAGATTATCTTGCCATTGCAACCCTGGGCATGTCCGAAATCATCCGTATTGTATTTATAAATTTGGACAGCATTACTAATGGGGCAGCGGGTTTAAACGGTATTCCCCGTTTTGTCAATTGGCCATGGCTGTATTTATTTGTAGTGGGCACTATCGTGCTGATAAGAAATTTTTTGAAATCTTCTCACGGCAGGGCATGTATCGCTATCCGGGAAGATGAGATCGCTGCCGAAGCCATGGGCATAAATACTACCAAATACAAGGTTTTGGCATTTATTATCGGAGCATTTTGTGCAGGAATAGCGGGAGCCTTATATTCTTCGTATTTTTATTATATAAAGCCCGATTTGTTCGGCTTTCTGAAGTCGGTTGATATTTTGGTCATTGTAGTGCTCGGGGGCTTGGGGAGTATTTCCGGCTCCGTTCTGGCAGCTGTTTTGTTGGCCCTTGTATCCACCTATTTTCAGTCTTTTCCGGAGATTCGTATGATTCTGTATTCATTAATATTAATTATAATCATGATATTTCGCCCTCAAGGCCTATTGGGTTCAAAGGAGATTTCATTTGCTGTATTTAACAGGGTGAACAAGCTTTTTGCTTTCAGGAAGGGAGAAAAGTAGAGATGCAATTATTAGCAGTAGAGAAGCTTACCAAATCTTTTGGTGGATTAACTGCTGTATTAAATGTCAATATAGAGCTTAAGCGCGGTGAATTGATTGGTTTAATCGGCCCCAACGGAGCGGGGAAAACTACTGTATTTAATCTTTTGACCGGTGTTTATGTGCCTACCAGCGGCAGCATAACCTTTTTTAGGGATGACGCCAAAACAAAAACAGCATTGCACGGCCTTAAACCGCATAAAATATGCAAAGAGGGAGTAGCAAGAACTTTTCAGAATATACGCTTGTTCAGAGATTTAACCGTATTTGACAATGTGCGAATTGCAATGCATAAAAATGTTAAGTACGGCTTGCTGGCCGGTCTCCTTCACCTGCCGTCTTATCACAGAGAAGAGAGAGACATTGCTGAGGCCAGCATGGAATTGCTGAAAATTTTTAAGCTTGACGGGAAAAAGGATGAGTACGCTAAAAATCTGCCCTATGGCGAGCAACGCCATCTGGAGATAGCCCGGGCACTGGCCACAGATCCCGAGCTGTTGTTGCTGGATGAGCCGGCTGCGGGCATGAATCCTGCCGAGACTGCCCAACTTACCGAGCTCATCAAATGGATTAGGGAGAAGTTCAATCTAACCATACTGCTGATCGAACATGATATGTCGGTGGTCATGAAGATATGCGAACGTATTTATGTGCTTGACTATGGTATGTTAATTGCCGAAGGCACTCCGGACGAAATAAGATCCAATTCGAGGGTCATAAAGGCGTATTTGGGAGAGGATGTAAGCAATGCTTGAAATTCGGGATCTGCACGTTCATTTTGGTGTTATACACGCATTGAAAGGCATTTCAATGACGGTTAATGATGGAGAAATTGTAACCCTGATTGGTGCCAACGGGGCAGGGAAGACAACCACCTTGCGTACCATATCGGGTTTGAAAAAGCCTACCAGTGGTGATATTATCCTGAACGGGACAAATATAGCTGGTATGTCGGCCCGGCAAAGAGTCGCTATGGGGATATCCCATGCTCCCGAGGGCCGCCGCGTTTTTCCGGCTATGACCGTCCTGGAGAACCTGGAGATGGGCGCATATTTGCGGAAAGACAAGGCAGAAGTTGCAAAAGATTTAAAGATGGTATATGATCTTTTTCCGATCCTTGCGGACCGACAAAAACAGCCGGCGGGGACCTTGTCAGGCGGAGAGCAGCAGATGCTGGCCATAGGCAGGGCGTTGATGAGCCGACCTAAAATTCTCCTGCTGGATGAGCCTTCATTGGGTCTTGCACCCTTGTTAGTTCAGGAGATATTTAATATAATAAAAGATGTAAACAGGGCAGGAACAACCGTGTTGCTGGTTGAACAGAATGCCAGGATGGCATTGCAGATAGCCCATCGGGCGTATGTCATGGAAACCGGCTCTATCGTCTTGTCTGGAGGCGGTGCAGAGCTGCTGCAAAGCGATCAGGTCAAAAAAGCGTATTTAGGGGGGTAGGTTAATGTTTGTTAAAAACAGGATGACGACCAATCCATTTATTATCTCTCCCGACCACACTATACCGGATGCACAGGAGATTATGATGAAACATGGTATCAGGCGTCTGCCTGTAGTGAAAAACGGAAAGCTGGTAGGGGTGGTTACAAAAGAGGATATTGAGAGGTATTCACCATCCAAAGCTACCAGCCTCAGTATGGGTGAAATTACTTATCTGCTTTCCAAGACAAAGGTCAAACAGATAATGACCAAAAATCCTGTTGTAATATCGCCAAATGCCCTGCTGGAAGAGGCAGCCATATTGATGCGCGACCAAAGAGTAGGCTTTTTGCCGGTGGTTGATGATGACAAGCTGGTTGGGATAATTACCGAAAGCGATATATTTGATGCCTTTATCGAGCTGCTGGGGTTCCGTGAACGGGGCACAAGACTTACAATTGAAGCGGTTGATGAACCCGGTGTTCTGTTAAAGCTGATAAGCATATTTACCGGTCATGGCGCAAATATTACACGGATTGCAGTTTACCGCGGAGCAGGTGGAAAAAGTGATGTTGTCGTAGGTGTTAGCTCCCTAAATACGAGTGAAATAGAAAAAGCAATTGAAGAAGAAGGTTTTAAAATACGGTATAAGTTGCAGAATTTGAATGTCGGGGTTTAGCTATGGGTTAAGCCCTTTTGTTTTCTCAAAAAAGAGGTGAAGATATGGGCAATAGAATAGTGCTGTTATTGGTCATTGTTGTTTCCTTATTATTTTTTTTGGCTGGATGTCTTCCAGGTGACGGTACCAATACACAGGATAAACCAGCGGGGTTTTTATGGGGAATATGGCATGGCTGGCTTGCCCCTGTATCATTGATAGCCCATTTTTTTGACAAGGAGATAAGGATATATGAAGTCAATAACAGCGGTTGGCTTTATGATTTTGGTTTTTACATTTCCATAATAGCCGGTTTCGGCGGTTTGTCTCTTTCCAGAAAAAAGAAGGATAAATAGAGAAGCTTTCCTGCTTCCAAGCATATATAATTTTAAATCTTCAGCTGATATCAAAATTTAGCAGCTATCTGATTAGCTGCTAAATTTTGATCATATAGTGATAAGCGGATTGGCTACCTTTTCACCGAAAGCTGAAGGTTAAACCGAATATATTATCAAAGCGGACCAAAAATGTTCGGATTAATGAAAAATATATGGATTTTATGCTGATTATGGTATATAATCACTATCGGGTATGGGCAGGGTCATGGCGATGATAATGTTGTTATGAGCCAGCAAACCGGATTCCTGTAATGTACGATTTTTGACTGTGGAAGTGGAGGTAGATTGATGAGAACTATTGGTACTCAAGCCAAAGGGATACGTTTGCCGATAATTCGCAAGGGTGATGATCTGGTTGAAATTGTAGCAAGGTCTTTGGTGGAATCGAGTAGGATTGAAGGATATTCTTTAAATGATAGGGATGTGGTGGGCGTTACAGAAGCGGTGGTTGCCCGGGCCCAGGGCAATTATGCTACAATCGATCAGATTGCATCCGATATTGCAGCAAAATACCCGGATGGAGAAGTGGGCGTGGTATTTCCCATTTTGAGCCGGAATCGATTTTCAATGCTTCTTGAAGCCATTGCTAGCGGAGTTAATAAAATATATCTTCAGTTGAGCTATCCAACCGATGAAGTGGGCAATCCCATCCTAACCTGGGAAGAACTGGATGAAAAGGAGATTGATCCTTATAGGGATACTTTAACCGAGGAGGAATTCTACAGATATTTCGGACACGGTGCAATCCATCCGTATACTGGTATAGATTACATCAAATATTATAAGGGCCTGGCAGAGAACATAACTATTGTTTTCTCAAACGACCCAAGAACCATTTTAAATTATACGCCTCATGTTCTGACAGCCGACATTCATACCCGCTTCAGAACAAAGCGCTTGCTTGGGAAAGCCGGGGCAAAAACAGTATACGGCCTGGACGATATACTGACTCAATCTGTGAACGGCAGTGGCTTTCATCCCCAGTATGGCTTGCTTGGTTCAAATCGGGCTTCTGAGAATACAGTTAAACTTTTCCCGAGGGATGGTCATATATTTGTAAACAAACTTCAGGCACGGCTGAAGGAGCTTACCGGTAAAAAGCTGGAGGTTTTGATATACGGGGACGGCGCTTATAAGGATCCGGTCAGCGGTATTTGGGAGTTGGCAGATCCTATGGTGGTTCCCGCCTACACCGACGGCCTGAGTGGTACGCCCCACGAGGTTAAATTGAAATTTTTGGCTGACAGTATCCAGAACGCAGACGAGGATATTGAGCAGTGCATTAAGGATATGATAAAGGCAAAAGAGAGTGATTCGGTTGATAATATGATCTTCCAGGGTACTACTCCCCGACGTTTAATTGATTTGCTTGGAAGTTTGTGCGATCTTGTAAGCGGCAGCGGCGACAAGGGCACACCTGTTGTGCTGGTACAGGGATATTTTGACCATTATGCTTCTTAGAGTATAATGCTGATGGCAAAAAGGCATAAAAAGGCAGAAACCACGGCAAAAGCATGAATGAATATATTACCATGGAATAAATTACAGATAAACAAAAGGAGC
>LFSE01000065.1 GCA_001513075.1 Clostridiales bacterium DTU074
GGGGGGGTATCAAATGAAGAACAGCGTTAAGATAGCCCTTTTAGGTATAGGAAATGTGGGAAGTGGAGTATGGGAGATTCTCGAAAGAAACCATGACAGAATATCTAAGTACACGGGTGTCCCCATTGAGGTAAAAAGAGTCCTGGTGCGGGATGTTAACAAAAAACGAAACGTATCTGTCCCGGCCGATTTATTGACCGCGAGTTATGCCGATATCGTTGATGATCCCGAAATTAAGATTGTAGTGGAACTTATGGGAGGTCTTAATCCTGCATATGATTACATTAAACAGGCTATTGAGAACAAAAAATCCGTGGTAACCGCCAATAAGGCAGTTATATCCCATTATGGCCGGGAACTGATAGAATTGGCCCGTCGGAATCAAGTTGAATTAAGGTTCGAAGGAAGCGTGGGCGGAGGTATTCCCATTATTAATACCTTGAACAAGAGCCTTGCGGCTAATGAGATTGATACCATTGTAGGTATTATAAACGGGACCACAAATTACATTCTTACTCAAATGACAAATCAGGGCGTGGATTTTGACACGGCTTTGAAGATGGCACAGCAAAAGGGTTATGCTGAGGCCGATCCGTCATCGGATATTGATGGTGAAGATGCGGCGTTCAAGCTTTCCATACTAACTTTTATTGCTTTCGGTGTTCAAGTTCCTCCGCAGGATATTCCCAGGGAGGGTATTACAAGAATCTCGGAAAAAGATATTCAATATGCTGCCCAACTGGGCTATACCATAAAACTGCTGGCCACTGCCAAAAAGCATGACGGTAAGCTGGATTTACACGTTCATCCCGCTTTGGTGCCCAACAATCATCCTCTGGCTGCGGTAAACGATGAATTCAACGCGCTGTTTATCAAAGGGGATGCTATAGGAGAATTCATGATGTACGGTAAGGGTGCAGGGTCTCTGCCCACCGGCAGCGCAGTGATGGGGGATATAATGGATATAGCTGCGGCATTACCCGCTGGTTCTCCCAGCAAATTAAACAGATTAAACGGTTTTGATGAAGATGTTGAGAGGCTTAAAATCAACGGTGAAGGTTGGGGCGAGTACTATATTCGCCTTGAGGTGGTAGATCGCCCCGGTGTTTTGGGAAAGATCTCAACAGCTCTGGGTAATTATGAAGTAAGCATAGCATCGGTTGTTCAGCGTGGGAGAGGTGAAAGGATTGTGCCGCTGATATTGATTACTCATAGAGTGGAAAAAAGGCGTCTTAATCAAGCTCTGGAGGAAATTCAGGAGTTTGATGTGGTTGATGAGGTGGCCAGTATCTTGCGCGTTGAGGAATGTTCGGGGTAGTTCACGAGATTTTTGGTGCAACGCTGTAGGGCATAATATATACTACAAAAGCGAAGTTTATTTGCTTTGTCTGTGCGTTCTTTTAGCAGTACGCATAATACTATATACTACAAAAGCGAAGGATATGGATCCTATGAAAATAAAAGCACCTCTTGTAGAAGCGGTTATGCAGCATGCAAGGCAAAACATAACGCCTTTCCATATGCCGGGGCACAAAGGGGGCAGGGGTTTTCCCGAAGAATTTTTGAATAATCTTGCTGTCATCGATGTTACTGAAATACCGGGTATGGATAATCTTCATCAGCCTGCGGGGGTTATAGCACAGGCGCAACAGATGGCCTCTGCGGCATACCGCTCTCATCGTTCCTTTTTTCTGGTCAATGGTTCAACTTCTGGAATTCATGCAATGATCATGGCTGTATGCAAGCCGGGAGATCGGCTTTTGGTTCCCAGAAACAGCCATAAATCAGTTTGGTCCGCTCTTGTCATGGCTGACGTCAGACCGGTATATATTCAGCCCCAATATGATATCGATAATCTGTTGACAACCCAAATATCGGTACAGCAGGTATGCGAGGCATTGGACAGATATCCAGATGCGGTGGGCTTGCTTGTGACTCATCCAAACTATTACGGCATGTGCAGCCACATAGAAGAGATAGAAAAGCTTGTGCATGACAGAGGGAAGCTGCTGCTGGTGGACGAGGCTCACGGTGCCCATTTTATTTTTCATTCCGCTCTTCCGCCTTCATCTGGAGAAATAGGGGCGGATATATGGGTACAAAGTGCTCACAAGACCCTTCCGGCTTTAACACAGGGTGCTTATCTGCATGTGGGAAGCAGTAAGATGGACTGGAAAAGACTTGCTCAGGTGCTGGGAATGATTCAAACCAGCAGCCCTTCATATATGGTGATGGCCTCTTTGGACTGGGCTCGGGCTTTTATGGAGGCCAGAGGCAAGGACCTTTTGCAACAGCTGATTATACGGATAGAGAACTTAAAAAAGTTGCTGAAAAGTGAATATGGGCTGTTAAGCCTTGATGATTATGGAGGATGGAAGGAAGTGGCTGCCGTTGATCCTACCCGTTTAACCCTGGACGTGCGATCACTGGGTATAACCGGCTATCAGGCGGAGCTGTTATTAAGAGAAGCCGGCGTTCAGGTTGAAATGAGCGATATGTATCGTCTTGTGTCTATATTCAGTGTAGCGGATAAGGAAATGGAATTTGAAGCTTTTATCAGAGGGTGCGACTATCTGTCAAAGAACATATCATTGAGGAAGGACCTGTCGTCTTTGGGCTTTAATCAACTGTCAATTTCCCGGGAAATACCAGAACAAATTATGTCGCCTAGAGAGGCTTTTTATAGTATAATAGAGAATGTACCCATGAGGGAAAGCATAGGCAGGGTTTGCGCCGGTATTATAGGTACCTATCCGCCTGGGATTCCCCGTTTCTGCCCCGGTGAATTGATCGACAGGGAAGGCATAGAGGAACTGGACGATATACAACAGCGGGGAGGTAATCTTTTCGGCTTGGTGGATAACCTGCTTGTGCCGGTTGTTAAAGTATGAGGGCTGAAGGGAGAACTAAATGAAAGGGCTGTTTATAACCTTTGAAGGACCCGATGGCGCCGGAAAAACAACCCAGGTTTACCTGGTTGATAGATATCTGAAGGAAAAGGGATACAGCACACTGATAACGCGGGAGCCGGGAGGAACAAAAATAGGTGAGGAGATTCGGAATCTTCTGCTTAGCTGTGCCCATTCGGAGATGGATGCTTTAACCGAAATGTATTTATATGCGGCCGCCCGTGCCCAGCATGTTAAACAGCTGATTAAGCCTGCCCTCCGGGAAGGGAAGATAGTCCTGTGCGATAGGTTTGTTGATTCAAGCATAGCCTATCAGGGATTTGGAAGAGGCTTGGGCATGGATGTGGTCGAGTCAGTAAACCGATATGCCCTCCAGGAAGTAGAACCTGATTTGACCCTTTTTTTTAACATAGACATCGAGGAGGCCTTAAACAGGGGGCGTGCAAGAAATGGCAGCCTGGACCGGCTGGAAAGGGAAAAGCTCGAGTTTCACAGGAGGGTATACCAGGGCTTTTGCCTTTTGCGCGATAAGTATCCTTGTAGGATTAAGGAAATAGATGCCTCAAAAGACATTGACGATGTGTTTAAACAGATTATGGAATTAATAGAATATTTGCTTTGTTGTAAAAAATAGGATAAAATATTAATAGAAAAATTTTGAAGGGGGGCATAGCTATGAAGTTGATCATCACTGTGGTTCAGGATGAGGATTCTCAGAAGTTAATCTCCACTCTGATGAATGAAGGTTTTGGTGTTACCAAGCTGGCAACTACCGGCGGTTTTCTGAGGGCGGGGAATACAACCCTTCTTATTGGAGCTGAGAATGAAAGAGTTCCGCTGGCCCTATCGTTGATTGAAAAGGTGTGTAAAAGCAGAAAACAGATAGCGACGTCGCCTTCTCCGGTTGCGGGTACCACGGGGGTTTATGTTCCCTACCCGATTGAGGTAACGGTAGGCGGCGCAACGGTCTTTGTTGTGGACGTAGAGGATTTTAGAAAGATATGATTATATCTATGGACGGAATCATTATATGAGAATAAGAAATACTCAGTTAAGGGCTAAAAACTTGGATTTAAGCGGTCATAAAAAAGATGACGCATTGACAGAAGGCGTGAAGGACACAAGGTTTGCCGATTTAATGCAGGATACCAAAGAACGAAAGGCAAGGGAAGAGTTAACTGATCTGCTGGAGAAGATCCGAATTCAGGGCGAAAAGCTGAACAAAAGCCTTTCATTGGCCGAGGTAATGTATTTTAGAAAGCTGGTATCACAGTTCTTATCCCGTATAGTAAATACAACGTTGGAATTCAGAAAATACGACTATTTCGGTCCCATGGGACGACATGATGTTTACGCAGTTATTAAAACGGTAGATAGCAAGCTGGATGAATTGGTAAAGGAAGTTATAGCCCCTGAAAAGGACACATTAAAAATCCTGGCATTGGTAGACGATATTCGAGGTTTGCTGGTGGATCTATTTTATTGAGAGGTTTAGAGGTAGTATGAATTTTCCCGATATAGTAGGTCAGTCGGTATTGATTGAAAGGCTAAAGCGGATTATACAAAGCCAACGGATAGGGCATGCCTATTTATTTGTCGGTCCTGAAGGGATAGGAAAGAAAACTGTTTCCAATATATTTGTACGCGGGCTGTTATGCAGATCACAAGGTCATAGGCCTTGTGATTTGTGTCGTTCGTGCAGGCAATTTAATTCGGGGAATCACCCCGATGTATATAGAATTACAAGAGAAAATAAGCAAAGTATAGGCGTGGATCAAATAAGGAGTATGCTGGAAAGTATCCAGTTGAAACCCTATGAATCTGCAAGAAAGGTTTTTATTATTGAAGAAGCCCACACCATGACCGTTCAGGCTCAGAATGCCCTGCTGAAAACCTTGGAGGAGCCCCCGGGCTTTTCTGTACTGATACTGTTGGCTGAAAAACCTCAGGGACTGTTGCCCACCGTATTATCCCGTTGCCAGCTATTTCGCATGCAAAGGCTTACGAAGGGTGAGGTTTGTTCGGTTATTTCCAGACATTTTGCCTTGCCCGAGGATAAAGCGATGCTGTTTGCGTCCCTGTCCGATGGTATTCCCGGCAAGGGTTTGCAGTTAGCGGGGTCCAAAGAGTTTAACGATATAAGGGATGAGGTCTTGAGCTTTTTGGAAAAAATTCCTGGGCTGAGCGATACCGACAGGATGGGATACAGGGAGCTGTTTATGAAATATAAGGATAAAATTGATGTTATCATGGATGTTATGGTGCTATGGTTCAGGGATATCGTGGCGTATAAAGAGATTAGGAGCCATAATTTTATTGTAAATATAGATAAATTTTCCTTATTGAAGGAACAATCGTCCCTTTTTACGATAAAGCGCTTGATGAATGCCATTGAAAAAATAGAAGAGGGCAGAAGGATGCTTCGAGGAAATGCCAATTATCAGATAACGATAGAAAACTTACTGTTAAGCCTTTAAGGAGGTGATCTTTATACAGCTAGTCGTAGGTGTTCGCTTTAAAAAAGCAGGGAAAATTTATTATTTTGACCCAAATGGTTTGGATTTGAAACCCACGGACCACGTAATCGTGGAAACCGTTCGAGGAATAGAGTACGGGGAAGTTGTAGTGGCTCCGAAGATGGTATTTGAGGAAGACATTGTTTCTCCTCTGAAAAAAGTGATACGCAAAGCTACCCAGGAGGATGAACAAAAGGTCAAGGAAAACAGGCAAAAAGAAAAGGAAGCATTTGAAATATGCCTCCGTGAAATTGCAAAACACGGGCTTCCCATGAAGTTGATTGATGTGGAATATACCTTCGATAACAACAAGGTGATTTTTTATTTTACCGCTGAAGGGCGGGTCGATTTCCGGGAATTGGTAAAGGATTTGGCGGCTATTTTCAGGACGCGGATTGAGCTAAGGCAGATTGGCGTACGCGATGAAGCCAAGATGATAGGCGGGCTGGGATGCTGCGGACGCCGCCTGTGCTGCGCCACATTTCTGGGAGATTTTGAACCGGTGTCCATCAGGATGGCCAAGGAGCAAAACCTGTCCCTTAATCCTGCGAAAATATCCGGAGTATGCGGACGGCTTATGTGTTGTCTGAACTTTGAACAGCCTATTTATGAGGAAGTTATAAGAAGGGCACCAAAAATCAACAAAGAAGTATGGACACCTGATGGAATTGGTACCGTTGTAGAGCTAAATGTGTTGTTTGAAAAGGTGAAGGTTAAACTGGTACAAAACGACGGAACGGTAGAGATTAAAGAATACCCTCTTGCTGATATTAAATATTTGGAGGATCAGACCTCCGACGAGCAAACCCCTGTAAAAGAGGATGGATGCATGGAAATAGACGAAGAAATACTGTCATTGATGGATGAATGAAAAAAATCTTGCAATTTTGCTTGTTTGTGATTAGAATAATAGAGGTGCTTTGGAGAGAGGGCGCTGTTTTTATGGGGTTTCAATGCAAGGAGGTGACACGATAATGGCTTACAAGATAACGGATGAATGTATTGCATGCGGTGCATGCCAATCCGAATGTGCTGTTGAGGCTATTTCTGAAGGCGATGACATCTATGTTATAGATCCCGATGTATGCATTGATTGTGGTTCCTGTGCCGATGTCTGCCCTGTAGGTGCTGCGCAGCCTGAGGAATAAGAATAAAAACTGAGGCTATTGCAGGAAAGAACCTGATCGTGAGATTGGGTTCTTTTTTTATTCAAATTATTCTACCTTAAGAAAGAAGGATTTTGCTAATTAGTGGCGAATTATATATAACACATTATTTGTTTATTTGGAATTGTACCTTGAGCTTATGGGAGTGATGCAGTTTTGATCCGGCGGATTGTAGCTATTTGGCTTGTGTTGTCAGTTGGTATTTTTTTTACTGGGCTTATTCCTGAGGCCAGCGGGGCGGTAGATTACAGCATAATACGCGTTCGTTTATCCTCAATGGGAAAACCCACGTCGCTGAAAGTGGAAGTAGCTGGCAATTATAGTATACCTGAAAACAAGAATATACATCTGCAAAAAAAGGTCTATGATATCGGTATAAAGAATGGCAATTTGACATTAAAGGACGGCAATACGGTTTATACCCTTGGTACAAAATTTACTTTTAAGCAGCATAAGGGGGCGGATTCCGACTGTCTTGTCATACAGAATTCCTCTTATGGAAAGCTCAGCTATAAGGGCGATATGGTAGTCAGTCTGGAGAGCGGGGCTATTTGTTTGACCAATCATATATATCTGGAGACTTATCTATACGGTGTAGTACCCAGCGAAATGCCAAACAGCTGGAACCTTGAGGCTCTCAAAGCTCAGGCTGTGGCCGCCCGCACCTATGCCGTTCGCAATAAAAAGACAGGGTCCAGCTCTAATTACGACCTTGTGGACACTCAGTCTAGCCAGGTATACAAGGGATATAATACCAGTTGGGGAAACAGCATAAAAGCGGTAAATGAAACGGCCAAGCAAGTGCTAAAGTATGGCGGAAGTTTCGTCCATACTTTCTATTCCTCCAGCAACGGCGGCTGGATAGAGGCAGGATATGAGGTTTTTCCTGGGATTAGTAAGACTTATGAACCACTTCTTGCCAAGGAGGATCCATATGATCCTGTACATAAATGGAGTATAAGCCTTTATAAAAACCAGATTAATATGCAAGGAAGGGATCTGACTAATCCCGGCAGCTGGTGGGCGTCCGTATCGGAAAAAAATAACAGCGGGAATTATAAATCTTTGATAACCACACTAAAGGATGAGCTGAAGAACAAAGCCAAAGTTGCTGATGTGAAAATTGTAAGCATTGATGATATTAAGTTTTCCGGAAAAACTGTGGGACAGAGATATAATAATGTAACCTTCACCCTGTCGTTCTATGCCAAAAAGGATTCTCAAAAATATGTTATGGACAATGAAGGCAGTATAAAGCTTTGTACCGAGGATATAACCATTACAACGGTAAAATTGCGTTCCTGTATTGGTGCAAGTACTGTAAGAAGTTATTACATAAACGAGCCGGTTTTACAAAATGAAGGTAAACCGGCGGAGGCATGCTATGTAATTTCAGGTCAGGGCTTTGGGCATGGTGTTGGTTTGAGCCAGTACGGAGCCAAGGCAATGGCTGATAGTGGATACAAATATACCGATATATTGGATTTCTATTATCCAAAGTCCGCCCTGGAGACTTTGAATATATCGCCGCCCAACCTGACGGAGAAACCGTCGGGGAATGATGATCAATCCGGTGGCAGCACTCAACCGCCGCCCGATGAAGAGGATTACACTCCGCCTGTCTACGGGACTGTCAAAGTTGAGACCAACCTTAACGTAAGGCAGGGTCCGGGAACACAGTATAAGCGGATAGGAAGTTTGGGACCCAACACTCGGGTACAGATACTTGGACGTGAAGGAGAATGGTACAGGATTAAGGCCGGCAGTATCCAGGGATATGTACACAGCGATTATGTGGAATTGGAAAAGGAAGGACAGGAACCAAGCCCGCCCGGCGGAGGCGAGCAGGAGGCGCCAAAACCGCCGGTGGATTCAGTGCCACCGCCTAATGACGAGAAAAGATATGCCGTCGTTACTGCAAGCGCCTTGAATGTTCGCAGTGGTCCCAGCACAAAGAACCACATAGTCGGGGTTGTGGTAAAAGGTACTCGGCTGACCGTGCTGGAGGAAGCGGGAAGCTGGTTCAAGATAGAATATAACGGTATTACGGGCTATGTCAGCGGTCAATATATAAAACTAGAGAGCGGGGAGACGCAGCCTCCCGGCGGAGGCAGCAGCGGAGGAGGCAGCGGCAGCCAGGTTATAGCCAAAGGAATCGTAACTGCTACAGCTCTAAACGTACGATCAGGTGCGGGCACCGGCTACAGCATAATAGGAAGCCTCAAGAAGGACGCCCAGGTTGAAATCCTTGAGAAGGTTGGTTCCTGGTACAAGATCAAGTACGG
>LFSE01000131.1 GCA_001513075.1 Clostridiales bacterium DTU074
CAGAGGAGATACTCTTTTCTTTTATTTGTTTGTTTTTTCCCAGAGTAATTTTACACTAACAAGCAGATGTTTAGCTTAAATTTACATTTATTGCACCATATGTTATACTCAAAGTAAGCTCTTAAAAGGGGTAATGAGTATGCGCAACAATGAATATAAGGATTTGGTTAAATTGTTTTTCGAAAGCGGAGAACCCTTTGCAGCCGGCTTTTTTGAAGCCCCGGAGCGGAATAGGTTTTATCGCTTTGCACGGGCTCAAAGGGTTTTTTGGGAAAACATGATCCTTCCTGCATATAACGGAGGCCAATTGTACCCGACAGGGCACAGATTTCAGGCACGGTATGCCGTTAAACCCGATTATTCATATACATTCTCAATAGACTGGGAACTGTTAAAGCAAAAAGGATGCAAAGGAGTTGAAGCTTTACAGCAAGAAACATCTCTCTTGCAGGGAAAATATACACCCCATACGGTTGGAGGATTCTGTTATACCCATTCCATTCCCAATTACAGCCGCATCATTATGGAAGGACTTGACTCGTATGAAGAACGCATTATGAAACTGGAAGCAGGCGATTTTCGCGACGGCCTTCTTGAAATAATTGCCGGAATACGCATATACCGGGATAGAGCCCTAGCATTATTGAAAAAGGCAAATGCCCCACCCCGCCTGATCAAAGCGATGAAGAAGGTGCCCTTTTTACCGGCGGAAGATCTTTATGAAGCCGTTGTAGCCTGGAATTTTATTTATTATGTTGATGGCTGCGATAATCCCGGGCGCCTTGATGAAGGGCTGTATCCATTTTATCAGGGTGAAAACATCGAGGATCTTCTTCGAGAATTTTTTGTTAACGTGGATCAAAATGATGGCTGGTCCAGCGCACTCGGACCAAAATACAATCCGCTAACACTTCAGGTCTTAAAAGCAATCAAGGGATTGCAAAGACCCAGCCTTGAGTTACGCGTTACAAAGTATATGCCCCCCGAAATCTGGGAAGACGCAGCAGAAGCTTTAATCACTGGATGCGGTCAGCCGGCCTTTTACAATGAAGAAGCTTATCAAGCAGCATTGACCCGACGATTTCCGCATATTCCTAAATCGGATTTGGAGCAGTTTAACGGTGGCGGATGTACCGAAACCATGCTGGCCGGCATGAGCAATGTGGGCTCTCTTGATGCCGGAATCAATCTGCTGCTTATTTTCTCCCGGTATATGAGATCAGCGCTTAAAAACTGCAGCGATTTTAATACTTTTTATAACGGTCTGATCGATGAGATCAGATCGGAGGTGGCTGATACCCTGGATATTGTCAATGAATATAAAAAAATACGCTCCAAGGTCCGTCCGCAACCGGTCCGCACTTTGCTGGTTGATGATTGCATTGATAAAGGACTTGATTTTAACGCCGGCGGTGCACGCTACTACTGGAGTGTAATCAATCTGGCGGGACTTGTCAATTGTATTGATTCCCTTCTGGCTATAAAAAAGCTGGTTTTTGAGGATAAAGAATACAACGCAGAATCTTTCATACAAGCCCTTGATGAGCAGAACCCATCCTTCCTCTTAAGGTTGAGGTCATGTCCCTGTTACGGAGTGGATGATGATAATGCGGATGCCCTTGCATCACGATTTACAGCCGATGTTTGCGAGAGCTTGAATCAAAGGACACCGTATTTAGGCGGTGTGTTCTTGCCTTCATCAATACAATTTACCACATACACCGTTGCCGGTTCAAATATACCCGCCACTCCTGACGGGCGTTCGTATGGAGATCCCCTGGCCGATTCGATTGGACCTATACACGGCAGGGATACAAAAGGACCAACCGCTATGCTGAATAGTGCAGCAAAACTGCCTCAGAAATTGATGCTCGGAACCCCGATTTTAAACATCCGGCTTCAAAAAAATTTTATACGCAATCATTTGCAGGCATTAATTACGGGATATTTTAAGCAGGGAGGCATGCAGGTTCAGATCAGTTGCGTATCCCGGGAAGACATTTTGGACGCAATGGAACATCCTGAAAGACATGAGAATCTTATTGTACGAATCGGAGGTTATTCGGAATATTTTAATAGATTATCCCCTGAGCTGAAACAAACGGTGCTACAAAGAACGGAATACAATACACTATATTAGTCAACGGTATTCTCTACTGAAAAGTATAATACATTTACTAAGAAAACATAAAAGGGCCATCGGCAGTTGGCCCTTTTATTGAACATTATGACACCGGTATGCATATTCTCTGACCTATCTGAAGCCTGTTTGGATCCACGCCGGGATTGGCTGCCATTATGGCCTGTACCGTTGTGTTAAACCTCCTGGCCAGGCTGAAAAAGGTATCCCCTGCCCTTATTATATACGGTGTGGTACCAGCAGGGCAGCCGGTCGGTGCTCCTATGGGTATGCATATCCTCTGGCCTATCTGAAGTCTGTTTGGATCCACACCGGGATTGGCTGCCATTATAGCCTGTACCGTTGTGTTAAACCTCCTGGCCAGGCTGAAAAAGGTATCTCCTGCCCTGATAATATATGCAGTGGTCCCGGCAGGACAGTCGGTCGGTGCTGCTGCAGGAATACAAATACGCTGCCCAATCAGCAGAGCATCCGGATCTACCCCCGGATTGGCTGCAATCAAAGCCTCAACTGTAGTATTAAATCTTCTTGCCAAGGAGAAAAATGTGTCTCCGGCCATGATGGTATATACAAACGTCCCCGGCGGACACACCGGCGGAGGAACAGCTGCCGGTATACAGATGATCTGCCCCACCCTCAAGCTTCGCGGATCAATTCCCGGGTTGGCTTCAAGCAGATCATCTACTGAAACGTTAAAACGGCGTGCAATCGCAAACAAGGTGTCTCCCGCCCGAATGGTATAGAAATTACCTCCGGGACAGGACGGAAATTGCGGTTGCATGGGTATGCATATTCTCTGTCCGATCTGCAAGCGGTTAGGATCAACCCCGGGATTGGCAGAGATAATCGCGGCTACCGTCGTGTTAAATCTTCTTGCAAGGGAAAAGAAAGTATCTCCCGGCCTAATAGTATAAGGCATGGTACCGGGAGGACACTGCTGCATGACATAAAAATCCATCGGGTATTCCATCGTCCCATTACCTCCTTATCGCATTACTATTACAATATATTCAGGAGAATAATGAACTGTTACCCGATGGCTGATTTTACAGGAAAGCTTTTACTCCATTATATAGCTTCAATATAACGCCTTAAGTTTTCCGCACCTATGGAGATGCCCGTAATGGGATCTTCGATTCCCTCAAACTCAATAGAAACCGTTCCATCGTAGCCCGCTTTTTTAAGCTGCCTTAAACACTGAATAATCGGAACATCCCCGTGCCCGATTATGGCACCCCGCAGGTAGTTCTCTCCTCGGCTTTTAAACCAGCCCTTCCCGGGATCGGGCATCATTCCCGATTTCACATGAAAATCCTTCACATGTACGTGAAAAATATAAGGCAGCAGCCTTCCCACGGCCTTCTCTGGCGGTTCGTCAACGCAGAGGAAATTGCCGATATCGAGCAATACCCCGAAATTTGGATGGTTAACGCTGTTTACCAGCTTTTCAACTCTATCGCTGTCCTGACAGAAGTATCCGTGATTCTCAATAGTTGTCCTGATTCCCAGGTCCTGTGCAAATTCGGTAACTTCACGACAGCCTTTAGTCAATAAAGGCAACACATCATCAAAGCCTCTTGCATTACCGTACCCCTTCGGCACACCCCAAGCTGCGTCATGGCGCATACATGGAACCCCAAGGGCTGAAGCTATCTTTACCTCTTCCTTTACCCTTTCTATTTCCTTGTCCAAATCTCCACCGGAACCCGTTACAAAATCCGCTGCTACAGCGTAATTAACAATCTCTAACCCCAGGCTTTTTGCCTCATCTCTTATCATTTCAGCATATGAGATCAATGTTTCCCCTTCGGGGGGAGTAGACAGACCGGCAAACTCTATGGCTTCAAAACCCATTTCCTTTGCCTTTTTTAATACTTCCAACGAGCTTAGATTGCATCGGCTGTAGCTGTAGGAGCTAACTCCTAGCTTCATGCTGGATTCCCCCTTATGTTTTTATAATTACTGTACCGGTTAAAAAGGAACTCGGCTACTCACCGAATTCACAGCCGGCACAAAAAATCTACAGGATAAAGCATGCCTTTTTTGAACCCACGATAAAACCGTTATCATTTTTTATTTCGTTTGGAAAGCTTGTATTCAACCGCTCAATAGTTGCTTTATTGCTGTAGCCGATTTGCTCCAATATAGATGCAATAATAAGCGGCCATTCATCTGCTGAACCATCTTCAATTTTCAAAACAAAACCCAGCCTCTCCTTCTTAAGCCCGAAACAATACACTCCCATGGCTCCGCCTTTGGCCACTATGTTGTCATCCTGCAGTAAGGTGGAACACACACTCCTGGTACCCGCTATCATTTCCGGGTGGGCATTCATAAGCGTAACAATACGTTCAACAGCGCCTCTGACAGCATTGTCACTGATCAGGTCGGGACAGGCAAGCCTTAAAAAAGCATTGGCAAGAAATTTAAGGGGCATTGCGAACACCGGTACCCCACACCCGTCAACACCGATCTGTATGTCGTCCTCCGGATATCCTGAGATAATAGATATGTGTTCTTTTATCAGTTGCTGAACGGGATGTTCAATTTTCCAATAGCCATCCATTTCGTGACCCAGTTCCTTGCAAAGCATGAGAATTCCAAAATGTTTGCCGGCACAGTTGTGGTATATCCTCCTTGGTTTTGCCATACATATTAGCTTATCTTCCCCGATACCGGTTTTTTTCATTATAGATTCAAGAGCTTCAATATGAAAAGGTTCGGCCATATGGGAAGCACACAGGATGGCAGCCTCCTTACCCTCCAAACCGAATTTTTCCACCAACCCAAGCTTAAATACGGGAATAGCCTGTATAGGTTTTGCAGTAGAACGCATGTATGTCATGCGGTTTTGATCGCCCACGGAATAAACAATCCTTCCGTCATCTGATATACCGCATATAAAGCCCCGATGTACGTTTTCTACAATGCTGCCTCTGTATTCTTCAACCAATACTTCACTCAAAGTTATTCACCTCTGTTTAATTATAAATTTGCCGATATGGCGCATAATAAGTGGTTGTATTCAGGACTTCCATTTTGGTAACCGCTAACCCCAAAAAAATAAACTCCCAACTTAAAACAATTTGTCCGTCGGCTATTTCCTTCAGTCCGTACACATCATAAAAAACTCATATATTTCAGGATCCCTTCGTTTCAGGTTAACAGGCTTCATGTTCAGATCGGTAACGGCATGTACCGTATATCCCTCAGCCAGCAGGACACCATCTTCATCACGAAAGATTTTATACTCCATCGTGAGCCTTGCACCTTTAAATTCCTTCATACGCGTGCGTATGACTACCATATCGTCAAATCTTGCCGGTTGCCTATAAAAACATTGGACCTCAATAAGGGGAAGCATCCATCCCTTTTTCTCAACATCCCTGTATGACATCCCCTTTGCCCGCAAAAAATCACTTCTGCCAATTTCAAACCACACTATATAGTTTGAATGATGTACAACTCCCATGCTGTCGGTCTCCTGATATCGAACCCTTATTCGTGTATCCACCTCTAACACCTATATCATCTCCAAGCATCTTGCTTTTCTACCAGCATCCAATCCATTCTATATGGACAGAATCCTGGCAAGCTCGTACATGCTTTCATCAATCTCCTTAGGCATTGAGAGGGCTTCATCTATATCGTAATCCACTATCCTGGAACCGCGGACAGCCACAATCCTGTTTGTTTTTCCTTCAAGTAGAATGTTTACCGCATATGCTCCCATTCGGCTGGCCAACAGTCTGTCCATTGCTGTCGGGCTACCGCCCCGCTGAAGATGGCCAAGCACGGTAACTCTGACTTCAAAGCCGGTCTTCTCTTCTATTTCCTTTGCTATACTGAATGCATTACCCGCTCCTTCGGCCACTATTATAATATACGACTGCTTACCCCTGTTCTTTCCCTGGATCAAGCTTCTGCATATTTCATCGATATTATATTCTATCTCGGGTACTATCACATTCTCGGCCCCACCGGCCAGGCCGGAATATAAGGCTATATCGCCTGCACGTCGCCCCATAACTTCAATTATGTTGATCCGTTCATGAGATGTTACGGTATCCCTTATTTTGTTTAATGCATCGATCACCGTATTTACCGCCGTATCAAAGCCAATTGTATAATCAGTACAGGCTATATCGTTATCTATCGTACCTGGTATGCCAATCACGGGCATACCCAGCTTGCTTAAATCCCTGGCCCCTCTGAAAGAACCATCGCCGCCAACAACAATGACAGCATCAATACCGAAGATCTTCGCTATATTGTAAGCCTTTTTTACTCCCTCCGGGGTTTTAAACTCTTCACAACGAGCGGTATGCAATATGGTCCCGCCACGGTGTATTATTTCTCCAACGGAAGCAGCGCTCATCTCCTCAATGTCACCGCGGATTAAGCCGTTGAAACCGCGGCGAATGGCCATTACACGCAGTTTGTTGTAAACCGCTGTGCGCACCACTGCCCGGATGGCAGCGTTCATGCCCGGGGCATCCCCTCCGCTGCTCAATATTCCGATCGTTTTCATGCTTGCTTCCCCTTCCCCTCTTTTATTGTGTTAAAGTCATCGTCTTATTACAATGGCTCTCATTTCAACAAGTCCGGATACTTCTACAACAAATGCCGGCATTCCGTTATAGCTCTGTGAGCTTCGTGGGCTTCGGATTTAGGCACGATTACTTCAAAAAAATTGTCCTCTGGGGCCAGGTTTTTATAAACAGGTTTAATCTTTACCAAAAACCCTTCAGTCGTTAAAAGTTCTACTATTTTATCCGCTTTTGCCTTACCTTCAGCCATGTACACCACTACCCACATCACAAGCCCTCCCATTTGTCGTGGCCATCAATCCTCATCGCTACCGGATATTATTTCACCGTATTTCGTCAGAATTCTGGCTTTTCCCCTTATCTTAATTGCAGATGTATTTTCGGTAAACTGAGCTATCATAACCTCACCCTTGTCCAATTTTTCAGTATGATGAAATTTGGTATCCTTTCCCCTTGTCATGCCAATAATACTGACACCATCCTCCTTGGCCAGCACGCATATATAATCATCATAGATTAACTGATCATTCATTGTACTCCCTCCTGCTATTATGGAAATGGCTTTTATCGATATATAGCATTATTGCTATATACGCCGGTTTCATTATATCATATAAAACTGGGCTCCTTCTACCTGTTCATATCCCCTATTTATCGAAACTAGCCTATCAGCTTAACACAGTCTTCTCCAAGAACATCAGCCAGGGTGCTCAACAACTCCTCGTTACCCTGCACCCAGAACTCACGATTAGCAAGAAACTTCTTGCCCGTTTCCTCCATATAAAGGTAAACGGGTATATTGCCGCTGTACCGCTTCAGAATAGGGCAGATCTGCTTGTTTACATCTATATGGATGTTCCTTTGTATCTTAAGGAACAACTTCTTTTCCTTGGCCGTCATCTTAACCAAAGGCCTTACTTCATTCATAATAATCTTTGGATCCTCATCCTCCCTTAAGCTTAGCCTTCCATTAATAACCACCAGGCCGTCCTCCTCCAGCAGGGGACGATATTTTTCATATATACTTGGAAAGACGATAACCTCCACGCTGCCGTATAAATCCTCCAGCATAACAAAAGCCATTATCTCGTTGCTCCTTGTTGACTTTATCTTTTTGTCAACTATTATTCCTCCTATTTCAATGGATGAACCATCGGTTAGTCCATTATTGGCCAACACATCATCCTCAATGCCATTTTCTGAAGGCTTTAGCGCCTGCAGGTCAAGAGTAGTATTCATGGAGTCAAGTACCTGTTTGTATTCGCTCAACGGATGCCCGCTTATATATATTCCGGTTACCTCTTTTTCCATGGCCAGTAGTATTTTTAGAGGAAACTCATCAATCTCCGGCAGTATATCCTGGGACAGAGCCTTATCCTGATGAGCATTCAAACCTTCAAACAGCGATAATTGACCCTGGATATTCTTCCTGCGTTCCTGGCTTATGCTGTCCAAAACCTTTTCATATACCGCCATCAGCTGTGAACGGTAAATACCCAATGAATCAAAAGCCCCGCATTTTATAAGGCTTTCAACCATTTTCTTGCTGACTCCTGCTGACTCCACCTTTCGGCAGAAGTCGGTAAAACTTGTGAATTCACCCTTTTTTTCCCGCGCCTCGATAATTGCATATATTGCTGATATGCCCACATTTTTTACGGCAGCGAGGCCAAATCGTATCTTGTTGCCTGTTACAGTGAAATTGGCCCGGCTTTGGTTCACATCAGGGGGCAGTACATCAATGCCTTTTTTTCTGCAATACTGAATATAGGCAGCAACTTTACCCGTATTTGTCATAACACTGGTCATCAGGGCAGCCAGGTATTCTACCGGATAGTGATACTTTAACCAGGCGGTCCAATACGCCACCAGAGCATACGCCGCTGCATGAGATTTATTAAAGGCGTATTTTGCAAACTCCGACATAACGTCGAAAATCCGATCGGCTACATCCTTAGGAATCCCCCTGGAAAGTGCTCCGGGCACTACCGTGCCCTTCTCTTCATCCTTAAGTCCGTATATAAAATTCCGCCTTTCTTCTTCCATGATATCGGCTTTTTTCTTTGACATAGCCCTCCTGACCAGATCCGATCGTCCCAGGGAATATCCGGCAAGATCCCTTACAATCTGCATAACCTGCTCCTGATACACTATACAGCCGTAGGTAACCCCCAGAACAGGCTCCAGTGACTCATGTATATATTCTATTGATTCAGGATTGTTTTTGTTTCTGATATATTGGGGAATCTGGTCCATCGGCCCGGGTCGATAGAGGGATATACCGGCTATGATATCTTCAAAGGTGTTTGGTTTTAGTTCCTTCAAAAACTGCCTCATTCCCCCACTCTCCAATTGGAACACTCCATCGGTATCCCCCTGGGACAGCATATCGTATACTCCGGGATCATCCAGCGGAATCTCTTCAATATTCACGCTTTTACCGGTGTTTGTCTTAATAAGATCAAGTGCATCCCTTATAACCGTCAGCGTACGAAGGCCCAGAAAATCCATCTTTAACAGTCCAAGCTGCTCAATTATCCCCATAGAAAACTGGGTTGTAATGATGTCATCATTCTTTTGCAAAGGAACGTACCTGGTTATAGGTTCCTTTGAAATAACCACACCGGCCGCATGGGTCGAAGCATGCCGGGGCATTCCTTCCAGCTTTTTGGATGTATCAATGAGTTTTCTTACACGATCATCCTCATTATACAACCTTCTCAGTTCAGGGTTTATCTCCAGAGCCCGCTCTATAGTCATTCCCAGTTCAAAGGGGATCATCTTGGCTATTCTATCAACTTCTGCATAAGAAAAATTTAAACTTCTGCCCACATCTCTTACTGCAGCCCGTGCAGCCATAGTTCCAAAGGTTATTATCTGGGCGACCCTGTCCTTGCCATATTTTTCGGTCACATAATCAATAACCTCCTGCCGCCTTTCATAACAAAAATCCACATCGATATCAGGCATGGTTATCCTTTCAGGATTCAAAAAGCGTTCGAACAGGAGGTTATATTTCAACGGATCAATTTGAGTTATATCCAGGACATAGGCCACAATGCTGCCGGCTGCGCTTCCTCGTCCCGGCCCCACCATAATTTCGTTTTCCCGGGCAAACTTAATAAAATCCCAGACGATCAAAAAATAATCCACATATCCCATCTGCTCGATAACGCCCAGCTCATATTCAAGGCGTTCCTCAACCTCCCGTGTAAGCGGGAAATACTTCCGCTTCAAGCCCTGATAGCATAGATGCCTTAAGAACTCGGTTCCGGTATATCCTTCAGGGACATCGTATTTGGGCAGGTGAACCGAATTAAAATCAAACTCAACGTTGCAACGCCGTGCTATCCGCAAGGTATTTTCTATCCCCTCAGGGCAGTCCTTAAAGAGCTGCATCATCTCTGATGGGGACTTAAGGTAGAACTCATCGGTTTCAAATTTCATACGATCCTCATCATCTACCGTTTTCCCAGTCTGAATGCACAGCAACACATCATGAACTTCGGCATCCTCTTTTTCGATATAGTGAACATCATTGGTAACAACCACAGGAACACCTGTATCCCTGCTTAACCTCAAAAGCTGCTCGTTTATGAGGTTCTGCTGCTCTATACCATGATCCTGCAGTTCCAAAAAGAAATTATCTTCACCAAAAATCTTCTGAAGGCGAAGGGCCAGATCTCTGGCCTGCCTATATTGGCCGTTTATCAACAATCTAGGAATATCACCAGCTAAACAAGCGCTAAGCCCTATCAATCCCTCGCTGTATTGAGACAGCACATCGTAATCGATCCGCGGTTTATAATAAAAACCCTCAAGAAACCCCATGGAAACCAGCTTGACCAGGTTCTGATAACCCTTTTGGTTTTCAGCTAACAGAACCAAATGGGCATAATTATTGTCAGTGCGGGGTTCCCTGTAGCTCATGGACCGGGGTGCGATATATACTTCACATCCAATGATGGGATGAATTCCCCGGGCAATGGCTTCTCTATAAAAATCAACCACACCGTACATAACACCATGGTCGGTTATGGCAATGCTGGACATACCCAGCTCCTTACACCTGTCAAGCAGCTTCGGAATACGGGCCGCCCCATCCAACAAGCTGTATTCGGTATGAACATGAAGGTGTACGAAATTGCTCATCCGGGTATAACCCCCTTTTATTTCCGCATACTTCTTGCCGAAAGCAGCGCCTTTGCCACAAGCTCCTTATCATGGCTGCAGGTTACCTCGACTTTGTTGGAATTTCTGCCTTCCTCAATTACCCTTGCACACACCGTCAGTCGATCGTCCAACTGTACCGGCTTAACGTAATAT
>LFSE01000034.1 GCA_001513075.1 Clostridiales bacterium DTU074
AGAAATTTGGCCGGTAAACAATTATTATTTTGTTTGTGTTTATAATGAAAGGGTGGAGATTTTTGAGTTTAATTAGGAAAATCTCTACCCTTTTAATTGATAATGTTCTCTTTTGCAGTTTGAAAAAACATGGGTTTTTTCTCAAAAAGTGTTGCGTTTAATGTTTAATCTTGTAATTTGAGAATAAAAAATAAGGTAGGAATAAAAAATAAGAGGGGCGGTTTCATATGTCTTATAAAGCATCCTGGAATTCACTGAAAGATCACATTACTCCCAAATGGTTTAAGGATGCAAAGTTTGGCATTTATACCCATTGGGGAGTATATTCGGTTCCAGCTTATGGACCGAATGTTACCTGGTATCCCTATAATATGTACCGCGAAGGAACTCCACAATATGAATATCATGTAAAAACTTATGGACATCCATCCAAATTTGGCTACAAGGATTTTATCCCCATGTTTAAAGGAGAAAAGTTTGATGCAGATGAATGGGCCGAACTTTTCAGAAAAGCCGGTGCTCAATTTGTAGGCCCTGTTGGAGAACACCATGATGGATTTTCTATGTGGGATACCCAATATAGCAAATGGAATGCAGCAAGGATGGGTCCTAAAAGGGATATTGTAGGTGAGTTAGAGAGGGCAATACGGAAACAAAACATGCGATTTATGGTGGCGCTCCACCACGCTGAAAATTGGTGGTTTTTCCCTCATTGGAAGAAGGAATACGATACTTCAGATCCCAGTTATACGGGCCTATACGGTGAACTGCATAATCAGGAATGGGGGGAAAGCGGATTAGAAAATAAAGAACGAAATGATGAGTGGGCTTTGCAGGACAAACCAAGCAAAGAGTTTCTGGATAGGTGGCTGGCCAAAACGATCGAGGTTATTGATAAATACCAGCCCGATATGCTTTGGTTTGATTTCGGACTTCGTTATGTTCAGGAACATTACAAACGTGAATTGTTGGCCTATTATTACAATAAAGCTAAAGAATGGGATAAAGAGGTTGTAGTGACCTATAAATGGCATGACATGGCGCCGGGCAGTGGTGTAATTGATTTAGAGCTGGGGAGGTACGATCAACTGACTTACCACGAATGGATTACCGATACAACTGTGGATGATGGATGTGCCTGGGGATATATGTTGGATGCCAGGTATAAGACTCCTGATGTATTAATTCATTATTTGGTCGATAATGTGAGTAAGAATGGCTTAATGCTGCTTAATGTGGGGCCTAAACCCAATGGAGAAATTCCAGAAGAGGCAAAAGAGATTCTTTTGGAGATAGGAAAGTGGTTGGAAGTAAATGGAGAGGCTATCTATGGCACTACACCGTGGATGGTATACGGTGAAGGCCCTACCCATATGACCAAGGCAGGGTATTTCAGCGAGGAGCAGGAGGTTCGGTATACGGCGAAGGATATTCGATTTACGGTAAAGGATGATATTCTCTATGCCATTTGTTTGGGTTGGCCTGAACATGAGGTTATAATCAGAACTATAGGAGAGAAGCTATACGAATCCGAGATAGCTTCTGTAAGAATGTTGGGCATAGATGAAGAATTGTCTTGGCGGATAATTGACAACAGCCTCATAATCAAAACCCCTGATAAGAAACCTTGTGATTATGCTTATGTATTTAAAATTGAGAGAAAGCATCCTTTCAAATAGTACAAAGCTCAATTTCAGGAAATTATATCATGCTGAGGTATAATTGATCATTCTGCAGTTTTATAAAGAAGTAAATGATAATAGCTGATACTTACCGGAATAATTATCCGTATTGGTTTTATCAGATAATTTCCTCTGAGTTAGTGTACGTTGGGATGTTCTTTCTAATTCTTGTTTAGGGTTTGAGAGTAAATATCCATGCGTCGAGGTAATATCTTCAAAAAAGCTGTTGCTTTTTTAAATAATTTAATAATAATTTATATGTACCGTAAACATGAGAAACAATTTGTGGTGTCAGGCAATGAAGTTGTAACATTCGAACATTGCATTTCTATATTACTTACCGTAATAATTACAACCAAATTATTTAAAGTTAAGCGAATAACCAAAGGATTGATAATAAACTCAAATATTGAATCATCTTACTCTCAGAATCTTTCCGGTTATTGTTGAAATATTTTTAAAAAAGAGGCAAGCATGACTTTGCATAAAATAAAAGGTAAATTAGCGGAGGGGGTTCGCATGAGAACGAGAACTGCATATGTAAAGGCTCCATATCAGTTTAAGATTGAAGATGTCCCTATAAGAGAATTGGCTTCCAATGAGGTACTTATTAAGGTTAAAGCCAGTGGAATCTGCGGAACGGATCTGCATAACGCATCTATTCTTGCTAAGGATTGGATGACATTTGGCCATGAAATTGCTGGTATTGTCGAAAAAGTGGGTGAGGCAGTAAAGACGGTGAAGGTAGGTGATAAAGTCGCTCTGCAGAGCAGTACCTACTGTGGCAAATGCGATCTTTGCAGGAACGGCAGAAATGATCTTTGTTATGCAGGACCCAATTATAATTGGGGAAAAGAACCAATGGGCTTTTCGGATTACATGATTGCTCCTGAAGAGCTTTGCGTTAAATTCGACAAAATTTCCTTCGAAGAAGCGGCCATGATAGAGCCAATGGGTGTTGCTCTTGATCTTGCCTATACCGCTGACATTAAGCTAAATGATGATGTGCTTGTAATAGGCCTCGGTCCTATCGGGCTCATGGCTTTAAGGATTGCGAAACTCATGGGTGCAAGAAAGATTTATGCAGCCCAACCTTCCCGATCTAAAAGGCGTATCGAGCTAGCAAGGGAGTATGGTGCAGATGAGATTATATTTACCGACAAGGTAGATATAGAGAATTATAAGTTTGACAAGGGGGGAGTGGAAAAGGTCCTTGTGACTGCACCGCCGAAAGTGATACCTCGGGTTATTGATACAGTTTTGTACGGAGGTATAATTGCATTCATAGGTATAGAATATGGAGAAGGTGCCAACATTACTTTTGATGCAAACAGTTTTCATTTCAAAAAACTTCAGCTCCGTGCCTCTTATGCCGTTCCCGCTATTTATTTTCCGCGATGCATTGATATGGTAAGGGATGGATTAGTGGATGTTAAGAAACTTATAAGCCACACCTTCAAGTTGGAGGACATAGAGAAGGCTATGCTGACATTGAAAAATGACAAAGAGAACACAGTTAAGATGATAATGGTAAATGATTTGGAGGGAATATTATGAAGCCGAATATAGGAATTATAGGTTGCGGTGAGATATTTATCCATCATTACGGCGGACTCAAAAAATTCTGTGCTAATGTAGTACATATCTGTGATGTGGATGAGGAGAGGGCAAGGCCTTATGTGGATTACTTCAAAGCCCGCTATTCCAGGGATTACCATGAGCTCATAAATAACCCCGAAGTTACTGCGGTGTGTATATTTACAGGCAGTTTTCTGCATAAAGAAATGGCCATTGCCGCTTTGAAAGCTGGTAAAGACGTGATATGCGAAAAAACCATGACAATAAGTGCTGCCCAGGCAGAAGAGGTGGTCAGGGCAACCAAGGAATCGGGCAGGATTTTTATAACCGGCTATATGAAGAGATTTTTCCCCGCATATGATAAGGCCAAGGCGCTTATACCGAAGCTGGGGAAGATTTTTCATGCTCACATAAGATCATATCAACCATGGGGCAATCTTTTTGATCGAGATCAGATACCGGAAGATAGACTGGCTTCTCTAAAAGAAGTACGGCAAAGAAACGGAAGTGTGGTACTTATGTGCAGCGGGAGTCACATGATAGACCTGATGCTTTCTCTGCTTGGAAGGCCGAAGTCTGTATATGCAAGTGTCGACTATATCGAAGGTACGGATCTTGACAGGCGTGTTAACGCATTATTCGAATATGATGGGAGCATGGTAGTACATTTTGATGTTGCTGCCAACAATAATAGGTGTTCAGGATATGAGAGGAACGGCTGGGATGAATTCGTGAAGATCATTGGTACCGAAGGCATGCTTGAGTTCTATACTGTCACCTGGAACAAGTCAGAAAACAATGGTATATTGCTAGTGCATTATGATAATGCTACCGGGACTCGTACCGAATACTGTATGCCACCTGTTAATGCATTCCATTTGGAAGTTGAGGCATACCTAAAGGCTCTCGAAGAGAGGAAGCAGATACACCCGGATGTTATTGATGGATTTGCAGTGGACAACATCATTGAAGCCATATTTGAATCGTCGAGGGAAAAAATGCCCGTTATTATCGACTGGAAAGGATTTTGATTATTGGCCTTATAGAAATGGGTAGGTAGGTATCTATCTACCCATTTTTTAAATATAAAGAGCGATGTTGATACTGAATTTGAATATTACCGGTGAGGACCTGTTTGTCCACGAGAGGATTATGATAATTTTTCGCACACCTTTACTTTTTTTGCATGAAGGGTTAGAATTGTAGTAATACAAGGTGTAGAAAGGCAGTGAAGGTATGCCAGCTAATCAGTATGAAATACTGGCGCTGACCCTTAGGTATTGGTTTGTTTTACTTATCGTGTATATATTTGTGCGCAGCTTTCTTGCCACATGGCGGCGTCTTATTAGCAGAAACTACTTGTATAATGAGTCCACCGGAAATATTCCGTTTATTCTGGTGCTTTTTGCGCTGAGCTCTATGATACTTTTGGCCTTGGGAGACAATATCAATCTCCTGATTATAGTTCTGGGAGTTCTCATATCGGCAGCTTTTTTATTTCAATATCTCTTTATCAGTTATTTTTTTGCCGGAGTGGACAAATATTTGCTCCTGATGGTAGATACTCTATGCATTGTCGGCTTTGTTATGCTGCAGAGGCTGAATCCCGACCTTGCTTTTCGACAGGTGGAATGGTTTTTAATGGGAAGCATTATAATGCTCTTCTTCATAATATATACTAAATATTTTAAACATTGGGCCAGATTGAACTATCTGCTGATGGCAATCGGGTGCGGGTTGCTGCTGTTAACGCTTATAATAGGAAAGGAAGTAGGGGGTGCAAGGAACTGGATAACCATAGGCAAATATAACGTGCAGCCCTCTGAATTTGTAAAGATTATACTGGTATTTGTATTAAGTGCCGAGTTAAAACAACCAAAATCCCGGATAAAACGCCTGCCCGTCTTTATATTTATGGCACTCGTTATTCTGATGGTGGTGCTGCAGAAGGATCTGGGTGCGGCTTTCCTATACTTCTGTTTGTTTGTTTCACTTTATTATATCGCAACCAGCGATCTGCTGATAACCTGCTGCACTACACTGTTAGCTTCCCTTGGCGCGGTTATAAGCTATTTTTTGTTTGGACACGTTCGTGTCCGCATTGCGGCATGGCGAAATCCATGGGCTGATATCGAGAACAAGGGCTATCAGATTGCTCAATCCCTTATTGCCATTGCCAGCGGAGGCTGGGTTGGCTTAGGTCTTGGATTGGGCTCTCCGCACGTCATCCCGGCATCCAGAACTGATTTCATTTTTGCTGCCATATGTGAGGAGATGGGCATTTTGGTAGGAATAGCCTTAATTGGTCTGTATATGCTGATAATGTTAAGAGGGATCAGCACGGCTTTGGCAGCCCGCGAGCCGGGTGATTCCCTGTTGGCTATGGGTGCTGCTGTCTCCCTTGCAATTCAGAGTTTTACCATCATCGGCGGTGTGGTAAAGTTTATTCCTTTAACGGGAGTGACCATGCCCTTTGTGAGCTATGGAGGAAGCTCCATGTTGGTGAGCTTTGGGCTTATAGGTATAATTGAGGCAATTGCGTCAAAGAACTATGATGCAATACAAGGGGGAATTGAGCAGCAGTCTGATGATATGGGTGATGATTATGGAGAAGATTAAAAGAAATACGATTGGTGTCCTCATATTGTTGGTCGGGCTTTATGTGGCATTGATTGTATATTTTTGTTATGCCGTGCTGTTTTATGGAAACAGGTGGTTTTCCGATTCATACAATACCAGGGTTAAGATGGATGCAAGGCAGCCCCAGATTATCCCAGGGGATATCCTGGACAGGAATGGAGAGAAACTGGCATGGACGGAGAAGAAGACCGTCAGGAATCCCGATACCGGCAAAAAAGAAGATTACTATACCAGGGTATATTATTCCAAGGCCAGCAGTGTGGCACATGTTGTTGGCTTTCATAACAGCGAGTACGGCCGGATGGGCGTAGAGGCCTTCCATATCTATTACTTAATGGGCTATAATAACAGCCTGATTGAGAGGATATACCAGAAAGCCTTTTTGCCGCAGGAGCGGGGCAACGATGTGGTTCTTACCGTGGATAGAAGGCTGCAGGAGTATGTCAGCGGTTTGATTAGAGAAAAGAAGAAAAAGGGTAGCGTGGTATTGTTAAACCCCAAAACCGGTGAAATACTTGCAATGGTTAGTTATCCCACTTTTGACCCCAATAACATATCAAAGGTTGAAGGTGACAGCCTTGTCAACCGCACCACCCAGGGGCTTTTCCCTCCGGGCTCCATATTTAAGATAATAACCACCGCAGCTGCTTTTGATAATATTGAGGATGTGCAACAAATAAAATTTAACTGCCAGGGAGATGTCACCATTGGCGGCCAGACCGTTCGATGCTATCGGGGTAATGCGCACGGTGAAGTGGACATCAGACAGGCATTTAATGTATCGTGTAATACCTTCTTTGCCAGGCTTGGCGTTGAAATAGGTTGGAAAAAGCTGTTGGCCACCGGCAAACGATTCGGCTTTAATGATGATTTTTTGTTTGACGATATAAAGGTTACACCCAGCAGCCTCCCCCTTAATTACAGGGTTGATGATCTGGAACTGGCATGGAGCGCTATAGGGCAGGGAAAGGTTCTTGTTACCCCTCTTCATATGGCCATGCTTGCAGCTTCCATCGGCAATGACGGAATAATGATGGAACCCAAGCTGGTATATCAAGTTATAGGGCGAAACAAAAATGTTCAAAAGCAGCTTCAACCCGAGGTATATAAAAAGGCCATATCACACGAGAATGCAAGCATACTTAAAAAGATGATGGAAACGGTGGTTTTGGAGGGGACCGGCAGAAACGCTCAGTCCAAAAAGGTTAGAATCGCGGGGAAGACCGGTACTGCCGAGAGGGGTTCTGTCAATTCCGACAACAGCAATCTTGCCTGGTTTATCGGTTTTGCTCCGGCAGCCGATCCTACCCTGGCCATTGCCGTGTTGATTGAGGATGTGGGACAGGGCAAAACCGGGGGGAGTGAAGCTGCACCACTTGCCAGAAAGGTTATTGAAAAAGCCGTTGAACTGGGGTATTGAATCCAACTGATAATTTGTTATGTTAAGTGATAATTTGTTCTGTAAAGAGCAAAGTTTTTGTTTTATTGCAAAGAGTTGTTTCTGGCAGCTTGTCCAGGGTATGCCATGAGGAGCACATTATTGTACATCCCGGTTATGACAAGACAAATGACAAGACACTTGACAAGACAGATATCCGAATTTATAATGTTGTTATGCTGACAATTCGCAAAAAGCATGATCAACACCGCTATATCTTACAGACTATGAATTGTGGCTGATAATTATCCCCAGACAAAGAAGGAGATAGATACCATGAAGACCAGGGATATTGCAGTTGGAGGATTGCTGGCTGCCATAGCACTTTTAATACCGTTGCTTTTTGCCAACACCCCCCTTATGGTTCACATTCCACCCTTTTCGGCTACCATTGCATCCCATGTGCCTATATTGCTATCAATGGCCATAAGTCCTGCCGTTGCCATATTTATGGGAGTTGTATCGGGTATAGGCTTTGTTATCCGCACATCTCCGATTATCGGGGCCAGAGCCTTGATGCACGCCGTGTTTGGCGGACTGGGAGCGTATGCTTACAGCAAAAAGGTGCCCTTTTATATAGTGTTGTTATTCACCGCACCAATTCATGGTTTACTGGAGGCTTTGATAGTACTCCCCTTTGGTTATGATCTCAATCAGGCATTTGTTGTTGTGGGATTAGGCACCGTGCTTCATCATCTGGTTGATGCGGCCATAACTTTGGTGCTGTACAATGTTCTGGTTAAACTTTCCTTCTTGAGCATACCCCGCTGATTTGACGGATGGCTTTAGCCTGCTTTATTTGGTATGGACAATCCAATAGCGGAAGTCATCATTCATGCATAAGCGCCATCTCTA
This sequence comes from Clostridiales bacterium DTU074, assembly GCA_001513075.1. GTDB lineage: Bacteria > Bacillota > Clostridia > Caldicoprobacterales > Caldicoprobacteraceae > DTU074. Next base: position 8,194 of record LFSE01000034.1, read on the forward strand.
TGGATGGTAGTAATTTATTATTGTAAATAAAGGAGATGGATTGGATGAGCCTGACAAAAAGAGAGAAATTTTTTGGAACCGTTAGGCGACAGATGGAAGGATACGTGCCTTTTGAATTTGAATTATGCCCGTCGCAGCTTGAGAGGTTTAAGCAAAAGACCGGGGCGGAGGATTACAGGAGTTATTATGATTTTCCAATGAGGTATGTAGCGGTCAGGCCCTACAAGCGAAATATTGATTTTAGAAAATATTTTGATAGGTTGGATGGTGAGGTTGTCTTCAATGAATGGGGAGTGGGGCACAAAAAAGGCACATTGGAACATTTTACCAGGATGCTGCACCCCATGGAAAGTTTTCAATCCCTTGAGGAGTTTGAAAGATACCCATATCCGGATCCCGTGAAGGACTACGGATGGGAGGAAATACCTGAAAGGGTCGACCAACTGAAGCAGCAGGATCTGGTTGTGGTAGCGCCCATGGCAACAACGATCTTTGAAATAGCGTGGTATTTAAGGGGGATGGAAAGGTTTATGATTGATATGCTGACCGCTCCCGAACTGGCCAGCTATCATATGGACAGAATAACCGATATACGGTGTGAATGTGCTAGAAGATACGCTTATGCAGGTGTGGACATCCTTCATGTAGGCGATGATGTGGCTACTCAGTTGGACATGATGATGTCTCCCGAACTGTGGAGAAAATATTTGAAACCCAGATTGAAAAAAGTGATAGATGCAGCCAGGGAAGTAAAAGAGGATATTATCATTGATTATCATAGCGACGGCAACGTGCAGAAAATTATACCCGATTTAATAGAGATCGGAGTAGATATACTAAATCCGGTGCAGCCTGAATGCATGGATCTCGTCGGACTGAAGGAGCGGTTTGGCGATAAACTCTCGTTCAGGGGCACCATCGGTACCCAGACCGTTATGCCCTTCGGAACTCCCGAAGAAGTGGATGAGGTTTGCAGGGAAATGATACAGAAGGTGGGCAAAGGAGGCGGTTTTATATTAGCTCCCACCCATGTCATTGAACCCGAGGTTCCGTGGGAAAACATTGAGGCAATGATAAATGCGGTGAGGAAATACTCAAAACTGTAAAAGCCGGAGCGAAAGGAAGGTATGAAGACTGTAAGGTTTTCCAATAGAATTCCCGTCAGGGAATTTTATTGTTTACGGGAAATATAATCAATTACAGAGGCAGGGGGAATGGAGTGCTGGTATACTTGACCGACTGTATGTTATAATAATTTAAGCCTTTAATAAACACCCCCGTGGTCTTTTGCTTCAACTCCAGGAAGCAGAATTTGGTCAACACGATAGTGCAAATTGGCTGGTACTTAACGGTGGGGGAAGAATGCGCTATAAGAATAACTATCTCCATAATTGGCTTAAAGAAGGACAGTGATCGGTATGGAGCATATTACGGAAAAATTAAGGAATCTGCCCGATCAGCCGGGCGTATATATAATGAAAGAGGATACGGGTAATGTGATTTATGTGGGGAAAGCCGTGTCGCTCAAAAACAGGGTTAGACAGTACTTTCAATCCTCCAGGAATCACTCCTTAAAGATTCGAGCCATGGTGAACCAGATACGGGATTTTGAATATATTATAACTGATTCGGAGTTGGAAGCCCTTATACTGGAATGTAACCTGATCAAAAAGTATAAGCCCAAATACAATGTTATGCTCAAGGATGACAAGAGCTATCCCTTTATAAAGATAACTATGGAAGAGGAGTATCCCAGGGTTGTAGTGACCCGAAGGGTGGAAAAGGATAACGGCAAATACTTCGGGCCTTACACAAGTGCAAAAGCCGTGAAAGAAACCGTTGAGCTGCTAAGAAGGATATTTCCCGTAAGGTCCTGCAACAGGAAGGTAAAACAGGGGGAGAAAGTCGGGCGCCCCTGTCTGTATTATCACATAAATCAATGTCTGGGAGCATGTCAGGGAAATGTGGATAAAGCGGAATATATGGCAATGATAGAGCAGGTTGTCAAATTCCTTGAGGGAAAGCATGAAGATCTGCTTGCAGAGCTGAGGACAAAGATGGCCGAGGCAGCCAATAATCTCGAATTTGAAAAGGCTGCCCGCTTAAGGGATAGAATTAACGCTGTGGAGCAAATATTAGAAAGCCAAAAGGTAGTGTATACAACTGCCGTTGAGGATACGGATGTTTTGGCTTTTGCCCAGGGTTCACATGATACCGTGGTCCAGCTGTTTTTCATACGGAACAGCAAGCTTATTGGTGCTCAGCAGTTGGTGTTGGAGGATACCCAGGGGACCGAACTCAAGGAGGTAATCTCGTCCTTTATCAAACAGTTTTATCTTGTATCCCAGTATATACCAAAAACAATACTTATACAGGATGAAATAGATGATGCTGAAGTTATAATGAAGTGGCTTTCCAATATGAGAGGTAACCGAGTATACCTGCATGTTCCCAAAAGGGGCGAAAAACGGGAACTGATGAAAATGGCGCTGCGTAATGCTTCTGAAGCACTACAGAATATTAACGAAAGCATACAGAGAGAAAAGGCCAGGACTGAAGGAGCTGTTAAAGAGCTGGCAGCCTGTCTGGGTTTAAACCGTCTTCCAAACAGAATAGAAGCCTTCGATATATCCAATATTCAGGGAACCGATTCGGTGGCTTCCATGGTTGTATTCGAGGGAGGAAAACCGAAGAATAGCGATTACAGGAGATTCAGGATAAAGGGGGTCAGGGGTCCTAACGATATTGCCAGCATGGCCGAGGTGATAGAAAGGCGATTTAAGCGGGGGCTGGAGGAAAAGGAAAGATTGATGGAGCAGGGAAAATCCGCCGATGACGGTAAGTTTTCCCGCATGCCGGATCTGGTGCTTGTAGACGGTGGCAAGGGACAGTTAAATGCAGCAGTTAAGGTTATAAGGGGTTTAGGGCTTAAGGGTATTCCTGTTATAGGTTTAGCTGAAAGATTTGAAGAGGTATATGTTGACGGCCAGGATCAGCCGGTTGACATACCAAAAAATTCAGTTGCTCTCCATTTGTTGCAGAGAATACGGGATGAGGCACACCGCTTTGCTTTGAATTATCATCGAAGTCTCAGGAAAAAAAACAGCCTGCATTCGTTGCTTGAGGAAATTCCCGGAATTGGCGAAAAAAGGCGAAAAATACTGATTAAGCATTTTGGATCCATAGAGGCCATCAAAAATGCATCCCTGGAGGAGCTGGCCAATATAAAGGGAATGGATCGCAGGGCTGCCCAAAATGTTCTTGAATACCTCAAATATTAGTGACAAATCAATGCTGGACACGGCTGTGTTCAGCGTATATACTATATACTGTCATATATTGTTATCCACCGTTTATATGGGGGGTGTGTCGAGTGAAGAAATTATATTTATCCGAAACCGATAAAAAGATCGCCGGTGTTTGTGGGGGTATTGCCGAGTATTTTGAGATTGATTCAACCGTTATCAGGCTTGCCTGGCTGCTCATAACCGTATTCACCGCTATGTTCGGAGGGGTTATAGCTTATTTGATCGCATGGGCAATTATTCCGCTCAGGCAACGAACCATGTAAGGATTTTTTAATATAGCAAGATATTGAGGTGACAGTATTTGAAATACAGATTGCTAGCCATTGATTTGGATGACTCGCTGCTAAATGACGACATAGCAATAAGTGAAAAGAATAAAGAGGCTATCAGGCATGCTGTTGATCGGGGCGTTATAGTGACCATTGCAACGGGGCGAATGCTTAGAGCTACCACGCCCTTTGTTAAGCATCTAGGTATTGATTTTCCGATTATAACATATCAGGGGGCGCTTATTGCCAATTCCTTGTCTAAGGATGTTCTATTGCATATTCCCGTTGACCTGGATTATGCCAGAGAAATAATTGGGGAATGCCATAGGAATAACGTGCATCTGCAGGTGTTTGTAAATGACATGTATTTTTATGAAAAGGATAACAGGTACTCGGATATTTACCGTAGGGTAAGCGGGATTGAAGGAGAAGCGGTGGGTCCCCTCCTGGATTTTCTGACATGTGAGCCGACCAAGCTTGTAATGATTGATGAGCCCGAAAACATTCAAAAGTGGCAGAAATACTTTGGGAAAAAATACGAGGGCAGGCTGGAAGTGGTCGTGTCAAAGGCTAATTACCTGGAGTTTACGCATATTGAAGCTACCAAAGGAAATGCGTTGAAGTTTCTGGCCGGTAAACACGGTATAAAGCAGGAAGAGATTATTGCCATCGGAGACAGCTTTAATGATATAACCATGCTGAGATATGCCGGTTTGGGAGTGGCTATGGGGAACGCATCGGAGATTGTCAAGAGCCAGGCGGACTATGTAACATATACCAACAATGAAGACGGGGTTGCCCATGTAATCGAGAAATTTATCGTGGAAGGAGGGAAGGTCATTTGAATTCTGTAGGGCTTGACGACGTTGTGAAGGCATTAAACTTTGAGGTTGTATACAGGGGTGACAGGTCTGATATTGAGATTACAACAAGCGATATCAACAGGCCGGGCCTCCAACTTGCCGGATTTTTTGATTACTTTGCCAGCGAAAGGATCCAGGTATTGGGCAAAACCGAGATGACATATCTTGATGGTCTGAAACCTGAGATCAGGCAGGAAAGGTTGTGCCGTTTGTTAAGTTACGATATACCCTGTATTATTCTGTCGAGGGGGATGGACATACCCGACTATCTTGTCGAATGTGCGGTAATGTACAACCGTCCCGTATTCCGTTCCCAGCTTGTTACTACCAATCTTATCAGCAGACTTACAAGCTATCTTTCATCCGCCCTGGCACCCAGAATAACCCGGCACGGCGTTCTTGTGGATGTATACGGAGCGGGGGTATTTTTGATGGGGGAAAGCGGCATTGGAAAGAGCGAGACGGCCCTGGAATTGATAAAAAGGGGTCATCGCCTTGTAGCTGATGATGCCGTTGAAATTAAAAAGGTGGCCGAAAACCGGCTTATAGGAGAGGCTCCGGAGCTTATCAGGCACTTCATGGAGATACGGGGAATAGGAATAATTGATATAAAGGCCATGTATGGAGTGGGTGCCGTAATAAACAACAAGCCTTTGGATATCGTTATATATATGGAAAATTGGGACAACAATAAGGAATATGATAGGCTGGGACTTGTGGAAGAATATATTGAGATACTGGGAGTAAAGCTGCCCAAAATAGTTCTCCCGGTTCGGCCTGGAAGAAATCTGGCCATCATTGTTGAGGTTGCTGCCAGGAACTGGCGGTTAAAAAATATGGGATATCATGCTGCCCGGGAATTGGATAACAGGCTCAATGAGCTGCTTCAAGCCAAAAAAAGCTGAAGCAGGTTTTTGTTTATTTATCAGCAATGTTTACTGGTAAGGAATACTGAAATAAATCTGCCCATATAAATGGAGTGAAGGTTTTACTTGGGGTGATTAAATGAAGTTGAGAGTAAAGCCGTTTGCTCTTTTTTTATATGGGACTGTTTTAGCGCTCATTATAATAGGGGCAAGATTATTGACCTCAGGTATAAAGCTGCCTGACCCATTGGAACCTCTTACCGTTAAAAAGCCTGAATGGACGGGCCTGATAACCCTGTGGGATGTCAACTATGTGGAATGTGGCACGGGCAGCAATGCAGGCTGGTTAAACAGGCAAATTCAGCGCTTTGAAAGAAAAAATCCAGGTGTATTCATTGATGTAAGGAAGATGACACCTGAGAGAATGAAAATGTACTTTGAGGGCAATATGAGGGATGAGGTCCTGCCCGATATAATTGCGTTACCGCTGTATGAGGAGCTTATTCCGCAGGAACTCTTGCTGGATCTTGGACCATTTTTTAGCGAAAAGGAGATTGACAGGTTTCACGATATTGCCAGAAAATGTACAACAAAAGGAGAAAAGATCTACGGGGTACCATGGATGATGGCACCCTATGTTTTGATATTCAATAACCAGCTGCTGCAGGAGGCAAACATTATTATCCCTGAAGAAGAACTGGACTGGGCATTTATTGACCTGACGGTGAGACGTCTGACATTCCGTAAAATGGAAGGTAAAAGCGAAAAACAGTATTATGGATTTTGCACCTATTTTGCTGATTATTCCCGCCCATTGTGGAGTATTATTCATGGAGATGGAGGTACAATAATAGATGAAAAATCTTATAATATGATACTCGAATGGAACAGGGAGGCAGGAGCCTTACCGCAAAATATGATGAATTATTCATTTGATGAAGCATGGCAATTGTTTGCCATTCAGGGCAGGGTCGGGTTGATGCTGGGAAATGTAAGGTCTATATATAGGATGCGGAGTCTGCAGCAAATGGGGAAGGGTTTTGATATAACGGTAAAGGCGGTTCCAGCCGACGGCAAGAAGGGTTTATTTACGGATCAAGTGGCAGCTTACGGTATAATGAAATCCGAGTACGGAGAAAAAGTCAACTTGTGCGTTTCTTTTCTGAAGATGCTGGTTGAAGATGAAGCCCAGGTGGAGCTTAAAAGCATTGGTGCATTCCCGGTTATAGCTTCAATAAAAGATATTTACAGCGATGATCTTCAGATGAGTTTGCTGGAATCTTCATTAAAAAATTATACCTATAGTCCCGCTGATACCCATTGGAGAAAACAGGGAGAAGATGCGCAGGCCAAAATAAAATTTGAATTGGAAAAGGCCTCCGGTTTTGAAGAATGACTTATATGGATAATATATGAAGTGGTGCTTGCTATAGTGAAAAAAATAGTATAAACTAAATGATGTTATTATTTGCTTATGCCTGAAATAAAGCATGCAGGGTAAAATGCTATATTAGGTACTGGGAGTCGGACTATGTATAGGGATATGGGAAAAATATATAACGATTTGGTTGCACACATTCCCGTCAACCAGGTTCTTAGGAATGAACCCATGAAAAATCATACCTCCTTCAAAATTGGCGGACCGGCTGACATTGTTGTTATCCCGTCTCGGGTTGAACATATACGTCATATCATGGTCACATGTCAAAAATGGAGCATTCCGTTCCTGATCATGGGCAATGGCTCAAACCTGTTGGTGAGAGATAAGGGAATAAGAGGCGTGGTAATAAAGATGTCGGGTCTTTTTAATCAGATATGGGTTGAAGGGACATGCATACGGGCTCAATCGGGAACCCTGTTGTCGGTGCTTGCCAAAAAGGCACTTCAGGCCGGCCTGGCCGGTTTGGAGTTTGCAAGCGGTATACCAGGAACCCTGGGCGGAGCTGTGGCTATGAATGCCGGAGCTTATGGTGGAGAAATGAAGGATGTTGTTGATTGGGTACAGGTAATGGATTATGGTGGAGAGATATATAACTTCAATAGGGATGAACTCCAGTTCGGGTATCGTACTAGCTATATCCAGGGGAAACCATTTGTTGTAATTGAGGTTAATTTATCTTTAAAACCCGGCGATCCGGAGGAATCAAGGGCTCTTATTAACGAACTGGCAAGGAGAAGGCGGGACAAACAGCCGTTATCCCTGCCAAGTGCAGGCAGCGTCTTTAAACGGCCTGAAGGCTACTATGCGGGCAAGCTGATAGAAAGCGCCGGCTTAAAGGGCTTTCGTATAGGGGATGCCCAGGTATCCGAGAAGCATGCCGGTTTTATCGTCAATTTGGGAGAAGCCACGGCGAAAGATGTAATCATGCTTATTGAAATTATCAAGCAAAGGGTAAAGGAATTTACAGGTGTAGAGCTGGAGCAGGAGATCAGAATTGTTGGTGAAGAATGAAGGTGCTTATGCAATGGATTATTGCTTAACGGCAGATTTTCATACCCATACGCGCTACAGCCACGGAAAGGGCACCATAGAGCAGAACGTACTTGCGGCTCGACGAAAAGGTTTAAAAAAGATTGCAATCGCCGATCACGGCTTCAATCATTTTGGTTTCGGCATGCGCATCCGTGATATTCATCATATACGGAGGGAAATAAACGATTTAAGGGAAAAATACCATGATATAGATATATTGTTTGGCATAGAAGCCAATCTTATCGGTTTGGATGGAGAGATAGACATACCTGAAGAGTATATTGAAGCCTTTGATATAATTCTAATGGGTTTTCATAAGGCCGTGATCCCTCATTCAGCCAAGGACGGCTGGAAGCTTTTTGTGAGAAACGCCTTTTATTCCGTTCTGCCCCATAAGGACAGGGAGAAAATCCGGCACGATAATACCATGGCTATGGTACGGGCCATGGAACGCTATCCAATTCACACCATTACCCATCCCGGTGCTAAAATAGATATTGATACCAGAATTTTGGCAAGAAATGCTGCCAAACACAACGTTTTTTTAGAGATTAATGGCTATCATGGCTTTTTGACGGTAGAGTATGTAAAGATAGCATTGGATGAAGGAGCTTGCTTTGTTATAAACAGCGATGCCCATAGACCAGAAGAGGTAGGTGAACTGTCCAGAGGGATAATGATAGCTCAAAAAGCCGGTGTGCCGTCCGGCAGGATTGCAAATTCCCGGGAATTTGTCCGGTAAATATGTTATAATAATAGAAACAAAGCTCCAGGGCTTGGAAGAAACAAACCCAGGGGGATGGAGGTAGTCGAAGAGAATGCGTTTTATTATTGTCACGGGATTGTCTGGTGCAGGTAAGACCCTGGTGATACGATATTTGGAGGATATGGGTTTCTATTGCGTTGATAACCTGCCGCCCAAACTAATCCAGAAGTTTGCTGAATTGTGTTACCAGTCATCGGGGAAGATAGATAAAATTGCTATTGTGGTGGATATAAGAGGGGGCGGCTTCTTTGACGATCTCTTTGAGTGTCTGTATATGCTAAAAGAAGCTGGCTATGAGTATGAAATATTGTTTTTGGATGCATCCGATGAGGTGCTGATCAAGCGTTACAAGGAGAGCAGGCGGATGCATCCCCTGGTAAAGGAAGGCCGGGTGATACAGGGAATAAATATGGAACGCGAGCGACTCAGCCGGCTTAAGGAAATAGCCACATACGTTATTGATACCAGCTATATGCAGCCTAAAGAACTTAAGGAAACCCTGCTGAACCTTTTCGGAGATAATCGTGATTCCCAAAATCTACTCATATCGGTTATTTCTTTCGGTTTTAAGTATGGCATTCTTTTGGATGCAGACATAATTTTGGATGTACGCTTTCTGCCAAATCCCTTCTATGTGGACGAACTCAAACAAAAAACCGGAATGGACTATGATGTAAAAAAATACATCTTTTCCTATCCTGAGACCAAGATTTTCCTTGACAAGCTTGATGATATGCTGAGCTTTTTAATTCCATACTATATAAAGGAGGGCAAATCCCAGCTGGTTATTGGGATAGGATGTACCGGAGGGGTGCATCGTTCGGTAGCAATAGCCAATGCTGTATATGATTTTCTTAGGAGTAAGGGGCATCGCGTGAACGTTGACCATAGAGATATTCAAATTGGGGAAGCCGAGTGATGGATAATGCAGCTTTTTATTTTTGGAGTTATTACAGGAATATTGATAGGTATTTTAGCAACATATTTGGTCAGGCATATAAGAAAAAATAACGCCGTAAGAGAGAAATTTGAAAACTGGATGCAGCAAAAAAATATAACTTCCAGGGATCTGAAAATAGTGGCTATAGGTGGCGGAACCGGCCTATCCACTTTGCTGCGTGGCTTAAAGCTATATACCAGGGATATAACAGCCGTGGTAACCGTGGCCGATGACGGCGGCAGTTCCGGTATGCTGCGGGAAGATTTAGGTATACTTCCTCCCGGTGATATACGCAACTGCATATTGGCCCTGGCTGATGTAGAGCCGATAATGGAAAGCCTTTTCCAGTATCGCTTTAAGGAGGGCTCGTTGAGGGGGCAGAATTTAGGGAACCTGCTTATAGCCGCCCTGACCGATATAGCAAACGGTTTTGAAAACGCCATAAAGAAGATCGGGAATATATTGGCGGTTACAGGAAGAGTGCTGCCTGTATCCCTAGAAGATATCCATTTAGTAGCCAAACTCGCTGATGGAACCGTGATATGCGGCGAGTCAAGAATTCCCGAGGAACAGATTAAGAAAAACAGTCCTATAGTTGAGATATCAACTGACAAACCCTACTGCAAAGCTTTACCGGAAGTAATACACACAATAAAAGAGGCAGATGTTATCGTTTTTGGTCCCGGTAGCCTGTATACAAGCATAATTCCCAATATTATAATCCGCGAGGTAGCACAAGCTATAGAGCAGAGCAAAGCCGTTAAGGTATACGTATGCAACATAATGACCCAGCCCGGTGAGACTACCGGCTACTCCGTTGCCGATCATGTCAGGGCTATTATGAAACACGGGGGAGCTAAGCTGATTGATGTTGTGTTGATGAATTCGGCAAAGCTTCCCGATGATCTTTTGGCCAAATATCGTCTGGAAGGAGCGGCTCCGGTTGAATATAGAGGCAAGGATGATGAAAGGGATATAAATGTAGAGTTTGTTTCAGCAGACCTCGCTGATTTTTCCAAGGGATTGATCCGCCATAATCCTCAGAAACTGGCAAGGGAAATTGTCAGGATTGCCTGGGAGCGAATAAACAAAAGAGTATAATTGGAGTGAGGTATATGTCTTTCTCGTCATCTGCCAAAAGTGAGTTATGTCGTATTCGATTGAAAGAAAGCTGCTGTAGGTTGGCCGAGCTTGCAGCATTTATTTATTTAAACGGGACCATATTGTTTTCGGGCAATGGAAAGGTGAGGTTGTATCTTACCACCGAGAATGTAGCGGTAGCCCGCCGGATGTTTATGCTCATTAGAAATCTTTACTCCATTCATCCGGGAATTTATGTAAGGAAAAACCGGCGTTTGAGAAAGAATAACGTGTACATGGTATCCGTTCTTCAGCCCGACCAGGCCGAAAAAATCCTGAAGGATGCTCATGTTCTTTATACCAATGAAGTCAACAGTACAGATATATATACCGGTATCTATTGCCGGCTGATCGAAAAGGAGTGCTGTAAAAGAGCTTATCTTAGAGGAGCATTTCTGGCAACCGGCTCCATAAGCGATCCCAGGAGGACTTATCATCTGGAGATAACAACCCGAAATCAGCAATATGCGATGGATCTGTTAGAATTGATGCAGTGTTTTGATATGCGGGGAAAAAGCATTGAGCGGAAAGGAAATTATGTGGTATACTTAAAAGAAAGCGAAAATATAGTTTACTTTTTAAATGTAGTTGGGGCCCATGGAGCCCTGCTGGAGCTGGAAAACATACGAGTCAGGAAGGATATGCGTAATAGTATAAACCGGCTCGTGAACTGTGAAACGGCAAACCTGGAGAAAACCGTCAATGCTGCTCTTAGGCATATAGAGAACATTAAACTTATTGATGAATGTATCGGACTAAATAAGCTTTCTCCTTCTCTGAGAGAGATCGCAGAATTACGGCTTAAATATACTGATGCCAGCTTGAAAGAATTAGGTGAGATGCTTATACCTCCTATTGGGAAATCAGGAGTTAATCATCGTTTGCGAAAACTGGACAGGATAGCCGATGATCTGAGAAGGAAAGGAGAGATTTAAGTGTTGGAAGCCAAGCTCACCGTAGCCCATGAGGCTGGTCTTCAGGCACGTCCGGCTGCTTTGTTCGTTCAGGTGGCCAATAAATTTGCTTCTCGTATATGGATTACAAAGGAGACGAAAAAGGTAAATGCCAAAAGCATATTAGGGGTAATGTCGTTGGGGGTGCAGCAAGGAGATGAGGTAACCATTATAATTGACGGGGATGATGAAGAGAGAGCCATGCATGCAATGAAGAAATTGATTCTTTCAAACTTCTCGGATATTCCCCAAAATGACATTTCCAATTAGGTAGCTTTTCCTGTGCAGATAAATATAATTTACGGGAAGGTGTTTGCGGCAACTTTGTCAGGCTGCTTTTCGTTTTGTTCATCAATTTAAGTAAAATTTTCGGGCATATTGTTTCAGACATGGGAAGTTGGTACAATAGTATCGTATAATGTGGATTTGACGAGGGAGTAGGGCATGAGTACAAAGCATCATCGTATAATTGAATATATCAAACAGTTGGAAGTCGGAACCCGGATATCGGTTCGTAAGATAGCCCAGCAGCTGGGAGTAAGCGAGGGAACGGCTTATCGTGCCATAAAGGAAGCCGAAAATCAGGAATATGTAAAGACCTTTCCCCGGGCCGGCACATTGAGAATTGAGAAGGTGGAAAAAAGAGATATTGAACGGCTAACCTATGCCGAGGTTGTGTCGATAGTTGACGGCACCGTCCTGGGCGGGAGAAAAGGTTTGGATAAAACCCTGTCGAGGTTTGTTATCGGTGCTATGACCATAGACGCCATGAAAAAATACCTGTCGTCCGGCAGCCTGCTGATAGTTGGCAACAGGGAAGAGGCACACCGCTTAGCACTGGAGAATGATTGTGCGGTTTTGATAACCGGCGGTTTTATGTGCAGCCAGGAGATCCGGGATTTGGCGGATGAAAAGGGGTTGCCCGTTATAACATCCACATATGATACCTTTACCATTGCAACAATGATCAACAAAGCGATTTCGGAACAGATGATCAAGAAGGAAATATTGTTGGTTGAAGATATAATGGTACACAACCCGATTCGCCTTCACGTTGATGATAGCATCGAAAAATGGCGGGCACTTTTTAACAAAACGGGGCACAGCAGGTTTCCCGTGGTTAATTCCAATGGCCATGTAGTGGGTATAGTCACATCGAAGGATATAGTCCATTCCAATGAAAAATCCATACAGCATCTTATGACGCCCAATCCCGTTACCGTTGGGGCCAAAACCACTATTGCCTATGCAGCCCATGTTATGATTTGGGAAGGTATCGAATTATTGCCCGTTACAGAGAACAAAAAGCTGATTGGAATAGTGACCAACCAGGACGTCATAAAGGCGCTTCAGTACATGCGGAGTCAGCCACAGGTTGGAGAAACCCTTGAAGATGTGGTGTTAAGCGGATTTGAAAGCACGAAGACGGAAGACTGCATGGTTTTTAACGGGAAGGTATCACCTATGCTCCTCAATCAGATAGGCACCGCAAGCTGGGGTGCTATGGCCATGCTGTTGTCTACCATGGCTGGCGTCGCTATAAGAAAGCATAAACAGACCGATATAATTTTGGATAGTTTCACCATATATTACGTTAAGCCGGTACAGTTGGACGATCGACTGACGGTGTGTGCAAGGGTAATTG
>LFSE01000112.1 GCA_001513075.1 Clostridiales bacterium DTU074
TAACATCTTTTAAGACAGCACAATTGGTAACAAAGTTGCCCTATATTGATAAAGTTTTGTTTGTAGTAGATCGCAAAGATTTGGATTATCAGACTATGAAAGAATATGACAGATTTAAAAAGGGTGCAGCCAATGGCAACACCTCTACAAAAATTCTACAGGAACAATTGGAAGATCCCGATTGCCGTATTATAATTACCACTATTCAAAAGCTGGATGTATTCATTAAGAGAAACAAAAAACATGATGTTTACAGCAAGCATGTAGTTCTTATATTCGATGAATGCCACCGCAGCCAATTTGGAGATATGCACAAAAGAATAACACGAGCATTTAAAAAGTACTATATGTTTGGTTTTACAGGAACACCGATATTTGCAGTTAATGCTCCCAGTGGAGGGGATCCTCTATTAAAGACTACGGAACAGGCTTTTGGAGATAGATTACATACTTATACAATTGTAGATGCGATAAATGACGGGAATGTATTGCCTTTCAGAATAGATTTTGTTGACACAATGAGAATAAAGGATGATATTGAAGATAAAAAAGTTAGAGCTATTGACACGAAAAAAGCTTTGGAAGCACCGGAACGTATACGGGATATAGTGAGCTATGTATTGGATCACTTTGACCAGAAAACGAAACGCAATACTTATTATTCCCACAAAGGTCGACGGGTAAGGGGGTTTAATTCTATATTTACAACAAGTGGGATCCCAATGGCTATGAAATACTATTCAGAGTTTAAAAAGCAAACAAAAGAGAGAAATTACCCGCTTAACATTGCTCTTATATATAGCTATAATCCAAATGAAGGTGAGGCAGATATTTTAGATGATGATGTATCATTTGATACTGACAGGCTGGATCAAACGTCCCGGGATTTTTTAGAAGATGCAATTAATGATTATAACAAAATGTTTAAGACTAATTATAATACTTCTTCAGCTGAGTTTGAAAATTACTACAAAGATGTGTCAATGCGAGTTAAAAATCGTGAGATAGACTTGCTTATAGTGGTCGACATGTTCTTAACAGGTTTTGATGCTACGACCCTTAATACGCTATGGGTAGATAAAAACTTAAGACACCATGGTTTAATTCAGGCTTTTTCCAGAACAAATCGAATACTAAACAGTGTAAAAACTTACGGCAATATAATCTGCTTTCGCGATTTAAAAGAAGAGGTGGATAAAGCTATTGCACTGTTTGGAGACAAAGATGCAGAGAGTATAATTCTACTAAAAACGTACGAAGAGTATTACAATGGTTATGAAGAAAAGGGCAGGCGTTATCCGGGATATAAAGAAATGATAGAGGAGCTTAAGAGTACTTATGCTCTTGGTCAACCCATAATAGGAGAAGAAGCGCAGAAAGACTTTATAAAGAAGTTTGGAGCAATTCTAAGGTTAAAAAATATACTGACTTCTTTTGATGACTTCCAAGGCAACGAAATTTTAAGTGAAAGGGATTTTCAGGATTACCAGAGTATTTACCTTGATCTGTATCAGGAGTACAGAAGGCATAAAGATGCAGATAAGGAAGATATAAACGATGATATTGTGTTTGAAATAGAATTAGTTAAGCAAATTGAGGTAAATATTGATTATATACTTATGATGGTAGAAAAATATCGCAAATCCAATTGCAAAGATAAGAGTATTCTTGTGGATGTTAACAAAGCCATAGGGGCAAGCATGCAATTGAGAAATAAAAAAGAGCTTATTGAAGCATTTATAAACACGGTGAATGTTAATACGGATGTTGAAAGGGATTGGAGAATTTTCGTTGACGCTCAAATGGAGTCTGATCTGGAAAAAATAATTGAAACAGAAAGATTAAAGAGGGAAGAAACAAAAACGTTTATTAATAACTCGTTCAGAGACGGTGTATTGAAAACAACAGGCATGGATATAGATAATATATTACCACCAATGTCGAGATTTAGGGGAGGGCGTGCAAGTAAAAAGCGGACTGTAATTAAGAAGTTAACAGAGTTCTTTGAAAGATACTTTGATTTAGTATAATCTGGATGAAACTCTGAATTGTTGTCGTGCCCGTATTTTGACTAAAATAAAAGGTCGGAATTGGAAGGAGATTCGGCGATATGAAACTGGGAATGAGAAAGCCAAGCTTAAATAAAAGAATATCAGCAAGAACAAGCCTCAAAAGACAGTTGGTCCACAGAGGAGGCCTTAAAATGCCAAAAGGTTATGGTTGGGTGAGAAATCCCAGGAAATATGTTTATAATAAAGTATATAACAAAACAACTTTTGATATATTCAAGGTGTTGAAGAAGCTGTTTAAATAGGATGCGGGGAGGAATTTATATGTGCGGAAGGGTTCTGCTGGACAGCGGAATAATAGAGATGATCCAGAAGTTCAGAATAAAAAACAGGCAGGTTGACGATTATACAAAAGGTGAGCTGTTTCCCTCCCAGAATTTGCCCGTTGTGTTTGAGAGAGATGGAAGGACGATTACGTTGGGCAAGTGGGGTTTCGCACTTGATTTTAGAAAGAGTTTGGTTATCAATGCCCGGGCTGAGACCATCATGGAGAAAGTTATGTTTAAGGAGGCCATAGCCACTACCAGGTGCATAATTCCCGCCAATATGTTTTATGAATGGCAGGTTCAGGGCAGTGGCAAAAAAGTTAAATACCAGATTGGGCTGCAGGACAGCTCCATTATGTCTTTGGGCGGGATTTACAGGGTTTCCCTGGATAAGGATTTAAAACCTCAGCTCAGCTTTGTAATCATAACTACCCAGGCTGACGAAAGTATAAGGGAGATACACCAGAGGATGCCCCTGATTTTAACCGATGATGCGGTGGATGTATGGCTTAAACAGGATATGTCCATGGATACGATTTCGGAATTGCTCAAATCAAATTTCGGTCATAAATTCGTTATTGAGAAATGTAATGACAAACCTGACAAACCGCCCGGTGACAAACCATATGAGCAGTTATCCATGTTTTAAATGGCTTTTATCATTCAGGGATAATGATTTACAGCGGCTGATTCCTGGGCAAAATCGGCTTTTTTGCGTGAATGGACGGGAAACCGGCATGATTACAGCAGCTGGTCCAAGCACAGAAGTTAAGCTTTTTTGCGTGAATGGACGGAAACCAGTATTTAGGCCGGCAGGATCGATGCGGGCGTCAGAATAACCGTATATGGTACATTTTTGCCTTAAAATAGTACAATCACAAAAAAAGGAACATAAGCCGGAGAGAAATGCTGTAACTTTTGTATGTCGGCAGCGTAACAAACCAACAAGACACCCGGTATACAAAGAATGAAAAATGGAAATAATCAAAATGTACTGTGTTATACAAAGCATTGAGAGGGTTGTGGGTGAAATGGTTTTTAGGAAAGCGCTGCTGATCACAATAACAACATGTCTGATTATTCTTCCGATTTCTGTGCATGGGTGGGCTGTTTTTGATGGAGGAGGGCTTAAACCCTGGTACGACTTAAACCGAATATCTAATGAGGGAAAGGTCGTATCTATGGATGATATGATGGCGTTTGTCGGCTTTCAAAGGGAGTATCTGGATGTGAACGCATGGGCAAGGCTGGGAGAAGATTATGCGTCCGTTCAGGACCTGGAGCTGTTGGCTGATAGGGCGTCAAAATTTTTTGGGATTGAGGGTGATTATGATCATATTTCCAGCCAGGGAGAAGGTATAATACAGGTAACCGTAAGAGGGGTTAACGAGAATAAGCAGGTGGTAAGCATAACATGCTATAGTGTAGATACCTCCTGCGACAATAATAGAAAACTGGAGAGCTATATGGTCATCAATATTGTGGATAGAATCCAGAGGATAGATGTATCTGAGGCAAAACACAGTGTGGAGGTATTTTTTGATACAATTGGGCTCAACGCAAAAATTACGACCACTCTGGTGGGAAGTTCCAAAGGAAAATTAAGTCTAAAGGAAATGGAAGGCATTTGCAATGAGCTGTTTAGCCACATTCGGGCTGACAGGACAGAAGGCATAACGGATGGAGAGTTTATAAGCATCAGCGGTTATTCCCCTTTATTCGATGAATGCATCACATCCAATGGCAAGTCTGTTAATATTCAGGTGGCTATGCGCTATAACTCATATATGGACAGGACCTATCTATGGATTGGAGTTCCTATAATAAATATTGAATGCTAAGGTGTTGAAATATACAGGTTCTAATTTCCTCCGTTCAATCATAGGATTATGATATTGAGGCTATTCCTGGAGAGCGGGGGAAAGAGAATGAGATGGTGGGTAAACTTCATACTATCCATTGTATTGATTGTATTGATTATCCCAACGCTGATTATAAAAGGTTTTTCGTCGGATAAAGCCGAGAGCGAGTCTGCGGCTTTCGGGGATGATGAGCGGGGGGATGACATAAGTATTACAAGGCAGGTAAGGGTACCTGATGTGGCAATGTATGATCATACTACAAAAAAATTGGTCAGGCTGGCTCTGGAGGATTATGTTGTAGGAGCGGTAGCTGCGGAAATGCCGGCTTCCTTTGAATTGGAGGCCTTAAAGGCTCAGGCGGTTGCGGCCAGGACTTTGGCAATGAAAAAGATGAGAGCCTTCGGAGGAAGGGGATGTGATAAGCATCCCCAGGCAGATGTTTGCAGTATGTTTAATCACTGCCAGGCCTGGATTTCCGAGCAACAGATGAAAAACAACTGGAAGGACAGATATCAGGCCAATTATGAGAAAATAAAAAAGGCCGTTGAGGAAACGCAGGGTTACATAATTACATACAGGGATGAACCCATAGAGGTTTTCTACCATTCTACCAGCAACGGCAAAACCGCGGATGTAAGCGAGGTGTTTTCCGTATCCCTTCCGTATTACGCTGTGGTAAACAGCCCCGGGGAGGAGGACAGTCCAAGATACAGACAGACCTTTACCTTTTCCAACGATGAGTTTGTGCGCATCTTCAAAAAAAGTTACCCCTCAAGCAATTTGAGCGTATCTAACCTGGCATCTCAAATAAAGATCAAAAGCTATACCGAAAGCGGCAGGGTCAGGGAAGTGGTAGTCGGCGGGATAACCGTTAAGGGAACCGAATTCAGACTTCTTTACGGCCTGAACTCCACCGATTTTAAGTTTCGCTTTGAAAAGAATAAGGTAAAGATTGATACTGTCGGTTTCGGCCATGGTGTTGGAATGAGCCAGGTAGGTGCCAATCACATGGCCAAGCAGGGATATACGTATGTTGACATATTAAAGCATTATTATAAAGGAATAGAAGTAAAAAAATACAGGTAATTGCATATACCTGTATTTTTTTTTATTTTTTGGATAAAATCCAAAAAGGAGGTGAGCCGAAGTGAAATTTGCCAAATTAAAAGATGGGCTGAAAAGGACGTTTAACAGGGAAGCGGTTAAACGTTTTGTAAACAGACAGGGTTTTTATATAATTTTATTCATCTGTATTTGTGTTATCACGGCTACGGCATTGTGGACGTCCGGGAATATAGGCATCGGAATTCCGAGCAAGGAGGAAGAAAGGAATGCCGTCGAAAACCATGAAAGTCATGGACAGGAGGATATCGATGAAGAGGTGGCGAAGGAGACCGATGCCGGCCGGGATGCGGATAAGGTGGATATAAAGATAAGGGATGTGGTTGAAGCGCCGGCTGACCAGGAAGGAGATGATAGTAAAGAAAAGGCGCGGGAGGACAATGTGCAGGATACGAAGGATAAGGATAGCCCGAAAACCGTTCAGACCGCTGAAAAGGATGAGAAATCGGTTCAGGCCGGCACTTCGGACAAAAGATTTGTTAAAGCAAACGTTGCCCCCGTGGCGTCATCCAATGCTGCCAAATCAAGGATAAAGATGCAAAAGCCGGTACAAGGGAAAATATACAAGGACTTTGTCATGGACAGCCTTGTATATTCCAGGACGCTCAAAGAATGGACAACCCATGATGGAATTGATTTTGAGTGCCAATTGGGCAGCGAAGTTAAAGCCGCATTGGGCGGTACTGTGGAAAGTGTGGATGAGGATCCTTTGATGGGCATTGTAATAACCATTGATCATGGAAATGGACTGAAGACTCGGTATGCTAATCTGTCTACAAAAGATATGGTTGCCGTTAGTCAGAAGGTGGAACAGGGACAAGTGATAAGCGGAGTAGGCAGAACGGCATCCTTTGAAATATTGGATCCCCCGCATCTGCATTTCCAGGTTTTAAGGGATGGAAAAGCCGTTGATCCGAAAGAATATCTTGAGTGAGCCGGATACCGGCGTTATGCTGTTGCTGGTTTATCTCGGCTGATTGCCAGCATGGCTTTGATGAATTTGTGTAAAGCCACCGTATTGCTTTGCCCGATATTATATACAGACTTATGCAAACACTGATTCGGGACGTTTATGTAAATACGGCTTTACCTGGTACTGGTGAACCCATTGTCAGAGCCATCGCCCCGGCGGATATTCCAGATTTATTAGAACCGCTGCTCCAGCGGGTATCCAAGAAAGGCTCCGGGAATTAGACCCCCCGAAGCCTTTTCTTTTTACTTTTTCCCTTTTTCCCTTCTATATAAGCCTTTTTCTGCATAATAATGTATAAACTTAACAATGTTGAGCAGGCTATGGCTTTTAGGGGATTGTTGTAAGGGGGGTCTTGAATTTGAAGGATTATATAGAGGAAAGGGTCATAGAAATAGCGAATTATATGATTGAGTCTAAGGCTACCGTCAGGGAGGTGGCCAAGGTTTTTAAAGTGAGTAAGAGTACGGTACATAAAGATGTATCCGAACGGCTTCCCAAGATTAATCCCATCATGTGGGAGGAAGTAAAAAAAGTATTGGAAAAAAACAAGGCTGAAAGGCACATAAGAGGCGGAAGGGCTACCCGCATGAAATATAAAAAGCTTAGAGAAGAAAAAGATAATGCAGAGTAAAATCTCGAAAAAGGAAAAATTTATATAAAAAAAGGAGGATTTTTAAGAAGAAGATAGAATACTCTATGAGATAGTTTACTAAACCAATGAAAGGACAGGTTTGCAGTATGTTGTTCAGGGATATTGGTATCGATTTGGGAACAGCCAGTGTATTGGTGTATGTAAAGGGAAAAGGAATTGTTCTTAGGGAACCATCGGTCGTTGCCATTGATAAGAATACCAATAAAGTACTTGCAGTGGGTGAAGAAGCACGGAGGATGATTGGAAGGACGCCGGGGAACATTGTTGCCATCAGGCCTTTACGTGATGGGGTTATATCCGACTATGAGATCACCGAAAAGATGTTAAGGTATTTTTTGAATAAGATAGTGGGGCGTCCCGTGCTGTTCAAACTTCGCATTGTAGTATGCGTGCCCAGCGGAGCTACTGAGGTGGAGAAGCGGGCTGTATTGGATGCTGCTTACGAGGCCGGCGCCAGGCGGACATATTTGGTTGAGGAGCCAATTGCAGCTGCTATAGGGGCGGGCATTGATATCAGCAAGCCCTGCGGTAATATGGTAGTGGATATTGGGGGAGGAACTACCAATATAGCGGTTATTTCTTTAGGCGGCATAGTGGTTTCAAATTCGATAAAAGTAGCCGGCGACAAGTTTGATGAAGCTATAATCAGGTATATGCGGAAAAAGTACAACCTGTTGATTGGGGAGAGGACTGCTGAGGATTTGAAGATCAACATAGGAGTGGCTTTTCCGCGGGATGACGTTTCCTCCATGATGATAACGGGAAGAAACCTCATTTCAGGATTGCCGAGGACAGTGTCGCTCACTTCCAATGAAGTTGCCGAAGCGTTGGCAGAACCGCTGCAGGCAATAGTTGAGGCCGTACATGCTCTGCTGGAAAGGACTCCTCCCGAACTGGCTTCCGACATAAGCGAGCGGGGGATAGTCATGGTGGGCGGAGGAGCTCTGCTTAATGGTATGGATCAGCTGATACAGGAGCATACCAAGATACCGGTACACGTTATGGAAGATGCGGTGTCCTGCGTTGCTCTTGGGACCGGCAGGGTACTGGAGGCTCTGGATATGTATGGCTCCGTGGCGCTTAAGAGCTATTCCCGGGGTGAGGTTTTCGAAAGTTAGGATTGCCGGGAAAATATATCTTGATTCCGGTCCATTTGCTAAGGCATTGTCCTTAGCTTTTTTAACATTTATACTAAAGACCATGGGCGTTTATGACGATAATATTATAAGCAGATCTATTTTGGAGAAGAATATATCATATGATGTATAGGGATGGTGGCTGATTGTGACACGGGGTTTGTATACCGCCGCTACAGGCATGATCCACCAGGCCAGAAGGCTGGATGTGGTGGCAAACAATATATCCAATATCTATACTAACGGTTATAAAAGGGATCAGGTGGTAAGCCGTACATTTAATGAAGAACTGCTGCTCAGGCTGGAGAAGGGGCAGATCTCATTAGGTCGGCATATAGGGACCGTAAATCACGGAGTTAATGTTGATACGATTTTTACGTCATACCGGCAAGGCACATTGCAACAGACTGGTAAAAACACCCATCTGGCTCTCAACGGACCGGGCTTTTTCACTGTTATCACCGATGATGATATGCGATATACACGGGACGGAGGGTTTATGCTGGATAGCTCAGGATATCTGGTTACGGAAGACGGCTGGCCTGTAGCCGGGGAGATGGGGCCCGTGTATATAGGTACCGAGAGCTTTGTCGTAGATCCGCTTGGCTACATATTTGTTGACGGAGAATATATTGATCGGCTGCAGATAGTTGATTTTGAGAATCCTCAGGCATTAAGAAAGGTGGGGCATAATCTGTTTATAAATTCGGATCCGGAGAACCAGGTGCTGGAGTTTGAGGGGGAAGTCATACAGGGTTTTCTGGAAGGCTCCAATGTGGATGCGGTCAGAGAAGTGACTGAAATGATGATGGCCATCCGCAATTATGAAGCAAATGCCCAGGTTATCAGGATGATTGATGAAAGCCTTGCCAAAACGGTAAACGATATCGGACGGGTATAGGGGGAGAGACATGATCCGCGCATTGTATAGTTCGGCAGCCTCGATGATGGCTCAACAGCAGAATATGGATATAATCTCAAACAATATAGCCAATATAAATACCGCGGGGTACAAAAAAGTCAGAGCTACCTTTCAGGATGCTCTGTATTCGGCTATTGAAATACGAGGCGGCGACCAGCAGGCAAATTTGCAAGTTGGAAACGGAAGCAGGCTGGCTGCCACCCAACGAGATTTTAAACAGGGGGGGCTGCAACAAACCGATCGGCTTCTGGACTTTGCTATTGACGGACCTGGGTTTTTTACTATCCTCCGTCAGGATGGGAGCATATGCTATACCCGGGACGGAAGTTTTCGGCTATCCAGCGAGTTTGAGGGCGGTGTGGCTGTAAACCGCATTGTAACTGCGCAGGGCGAATATGTCCTGGATCGGGACGGGCTGCCTATTCAAGTGGATGATTATGATATGTTGCCCTATCTTTTTGGTATAGTTGACTTCGCAAATCCGGAAGGATTGGAAGCCATCGGGAACAACCAATTTGTCGGTACTGAAGCCAGCGGGCCTCCCGTATACCTTGATTTTTACAATGTAAAGCAGGGATTTTTGGAGACTTCTAATGTGGACATGGCTGAAGAGATGACCCAGATGATACTGGCTCAAAGGGTTTATCAACTCAGCTCAAGGGTGTTGCAGGCTGCGGATGAGATGGAACATATAGCTAACAACTTAAGGAGGTAGGCATGGATATTCAGGAAATAATGGAACTTATTCCCCACCGCTACCCATTTTTGCTCATAGATCGGGTTATAGAGCTTATTCCGGGGGAAAAAGCCGTGGGGATAAAAAACGTAACGGCTAATGAATGGTTTTTTCAGGGACATTTTCCCGGTATGCCTGTAATGCCGGGAGTATTGATTCTGGAGGCGTTGGCGCAACTGGGAGCGGTTATTGTTCTTCAAGATCAGGATAATAGGGGGAAAATCCCCGTTTTTACCGGAGTGGACAAATTGCGGTTTCGCAGGCAGGTTGTTCCCGGGGATCAGCTGCGCCTGGAGGCCGAGCTTTATAAGGTAAAGGGCAGGATGGGAAAGGGATTCGTAAGAGCTTTGGTAGAGGATAAAGTTGCCGTTGAAGGTGAGATCATGTTTGCCCTGATTGAAAGAGAAGAATACTAAAGGAGCCTCCGTTTAGGACAGGACGGAGGCTTCTTTTTTACAATTGGTTTTGTATCTAGTCCCACAGATTTCTGTTATGCTTGCTTTTAAGGGCTGTTAGCATCTGGTCTCTTATGTTTGGATATGATTTGGCAAGGTTGCGCAACAGCTTTTTCATTTCTTCCCGCTCCGTTTTGCCGGCAGCCGGGCAGGGGCTGGAGATAACCGGCAGGTTATGTCGGCGGGCTGCGCCTATTATTTCAGGTTCGGGAGCATATATCAGGGGGCGGATGAGGGTTATGCCCTTTCGATCGAGGTATGTTACCGGTGAAAAGGTATTAAACCTTCCTTCATGAAAGAGGCTGAGGAAAAATGTTTCTAAAGCATCGTCCAGATTGTGTCCCAATGCTACTTTTTTGCATCCCAGTTTCAGAGCGGCATCGTGGAGGGCCCCCCGGCGCATCCGGGCACATAGGGAACAGGGATTTTTTTCCTTTCTTTCTTCGAAAATTATCTTCCCGATAAGAGTGGGCACAACCGTATATGGCACACCCAGTTGGCGGCAAAACTCTTCGATGGGGGTAACGTCAAAATTATCAAAGCCCATGGTGAGGGTTATGGCTTCCAGATGATAGGAAACCGGCGAAAAATACTGGTACAGCTTAAGAGCTTTTAGCAGGGTCAAGCTGTCTTTTCCTCCCGAAATTCCTACTGCGATTCGATCCCCATCCTGAATCATGTTAAAGTCTTCCACCGCTTTTCGAACATATCCAAGGACCCTTTTCATATCGGTTTCATCCCCCGTATAGCTGTTGTGTATTCCATAAATTCAATGCTTTTCTGTAAAAAGCTTTTTTATTATACCACAAGCTTAATATACGGTTAAGATCATTATAAACAAAAAATTCGCTCTGATGCCGATCCATGATGAAGAAGAATACAGATATTTTTTTATTTTATTGAAATAATATTAAAAACGATCCTAAAAAATTGAACAAAATTTTAAAAAATATTCAGTTTCACTGTGAATTTGTGATATAATCTATTGATGAAAAGTTTGCCCGGCAATGGGCAAAATAATTTGAGGGTGGTAGCCATGGACAGGATGAGCAGAAGCGAACGGATCGGTGTTATGACAAAAATACTGCTGGATCAGCCCAACCAGATATACACGCTGAATTTTTTCAGTGAACTCTTTGGAGTAGCCAAATCGACTGTTAGCGATGATATTGTACTGCTGCGCCGCGCACTTGACACCTTTGACCTGGGGACGTTGGAAACGGTTGTGGGAGCGGCAGGCGGCGTAAAATATATACCTCGGCCTGGCAGAAATCGGATTTCCGAATTTATCCTTATGCTGTGCGATAAATTATCTGACCCCCATCGGATTCTGCCAGGCGGATTTTTATATATGACCGATCTGTTGTTCATGCCCCATATAGCTGAAAGGGTAGGAGAGATCATGGCCTATAAATTTAACGATGCCCAGCCCGATTTTGTCATAACGGTGGAAACCAAAGGAATACCCATTGCCTTGATGACCGGAAAAGCCCTTAACTGTCCGGTTGTTATTGCAAGGAGGGACAGCAAGGTTACCGAGGGTTCTGTGGTTACCATAAATTACGTTTCAGCTTCCTCAAAAAGGATTCAAACCATGTCCCTGGCCAGAAGGGCAGTCAGACAGGGGCAGCGGGCCCTGATAGTGGATGATTTTATGAAGGGCGGAGGTACGGCGAAGGGAATGATAGATCTGCTGGGGGAGTTCGGGGTTGATATAGCCGGAGTTGGAGTTATGATTGCTACTCAGCAACCCGAAGAGAAAATGGTGGAAAACTATGTGTCTCTTATTGAATTGAAACAGGTGGATGAAAGCGGCCGTAAGGTAATATTGGAACCGGCAGCCTGGATATTAAACGGGTAACTTTATTTTTCTTCATATTTTTTATAAAAAAGAGAAGGACAAAGCATTTTTTTAGCGAATATATATATGCATTCTTTGTTTATGAACTGGAAGGTGGTGAACCTGAATGAATGTGACCGATGTTCGAGTTCGGAAGATAAATAGCGAGGGGAAAATGAAGGCGGTTGCCTCTGTTACCTTTGATGACGAATTCGTGGTTCACGACATCAAGGTAATAGAGGGTCAGAGTGGCATGTTTATAGCCATGCCCAGCCGGAAGACTCCCGATGGCGAATATCGGGATATTGCCCATCCTATAAATTCCGAAACGCGGACAAAGCTCCAGACGCTCATTTTGGAAAAATATAATGAAATGAGCGAAGAATAAGCTTTAAAGGAGAGCCTAGGCTCTCCTTTAAAGCTTGTTTTAAGTTTGTCGGAATGAGTCGCATATGGTTTTGTTTTAGCCCTCCACGTGAATAATGGTGGCAACGCTGGTGGGCATATGGCGATCTTGCTTTATTTCCTGCGTATTGTATAATATTTATGGGATAAAAGCGAGTTAAACCGACAGGACCGATATGGCCTGGATAAGGTAAGGCGCAGGCGCTTTTGGCCAATTCCACAGCTCCATGATAATGCTATTTTTTACAAATAGAAACGTGGAGATGTCACGTAAAGGAGTATAGAGTATGAACAAGTGCGCTGTCGTTGTTATTCTCGCCGCAGGTGAAGGCACCAGGATGAAGTCCGCAAAAGCCAAGGTAATGCATAAGGTTTGCGGTTATCCGATAATTGAACATGTGGTAAGAACCGCTGAAGAGATATCCGAATCACTCCCTGTTGTAGTAGTGGGGCACCGGGCTGAACAGATTGAACAGTATCTTGGACAGAGGGTCAGGTATGCCTATCAGGCTCAGCGATTGGGAACCGGACACGCGGTTATGGTTGCCCGGCCTGTTCTGGAAAAAACAGACGGTTATGTGGTTGTAGTGGCGGGAGATATTCCCCTGATACGCAGCTGTACGCTTCAGAAGATGGTGAGATTTGCTTATGAAGGCCGATACGATGCGGTTGCTCTTTCGGCCATTTTGGAAGATCCAACCGGCTATGGACGGATAATCAGGGATGATGCAGGTGATTTGGAAAGAATTGTGGAGCACAAAGACGCCACCGATGAACAGCGGCAGGTAAAGGAAATCAATGTATCAGCTTATTGTTTTAACATACGGGCGCTTTTAGCCAGCCTTGACGGTTTGGACAATCACAATACCCAGGGAGAATATTATTTAACTGATGTGATTCACATAATGAAGGAACGTGGCAACAGGGTAGGAGCATTTGTAACTTGGGATGCGGATGAGGTATTGGGCATAAATACCAGAGTACAGCTGGCTGAGGTTGAGCAAAAGATGCGGCAGAGGATAAACCGCCGTCATATGGAAAATGGCGTGACATTGATTGATCCCAACAATACCTATATTGAACCCGATGTAGTCATCGGATGCGATACGATTATATACCCGGGCAATGTATTGGAAGGGAGAACTGTCATCGGAGAAGAATGTATATTGTATCCCAACAGCCGCATAGTCAACTCGCTTATTGGAAACAGAACCCAGATACAGGCCTCGGTCATATTGGACAGCAAAATAGGGGACGAAACAACGGTAGGTCCTTATGCATACATCCGTCCGGGCAGTGATATCGGGAACGAGGTGAGAATCGGGGACTTTGTTGAGATAAAGAATTCCTCGATAGGGGATGGTTCCAAGGTTTCTCATCTGAGTTATGTTGGCGATGGAAGCATTGGCAGGGATGTCAATATAGGATGTGGTACGGTATTTGTTAATTATGACGGCCTGAAAAAACACAGGGCTGTGGTCGAGGATAATGCCTTTATAGGCTGTAATGTCAATTTGATTGCTCCGGTTACAATCAGGAAAGGAGCATACATTGCCGCCGGCTCTACCATTACGGAAGAAGTTCCTGAAAAGGCGCTGGCCATAGCAAGAGCACGGCAGGTAAATAAGGAAGGCTGGGTTGAGAGGCGGCAATTGAAGAAGAAAGGAGAAGGGGATAAATGATTACCCATGGTACGGGTATTAAAATCTTTACCGGTAATTCAAACCCGGAGCTGGCAAAGGAGATTGCCAAATACCTGGGTGTTCGGTTGGGGGATTCTCAGGTGGGAACTTTCAGCGATGGGGAAATCTGCGTTAACATATACGAGACGGTTAGGGGTGCGGATGTTTTTGTCATTCAATCGGTGTGCCATCCGGTCAACGATAATCTTATGGAATTGTTGATAATGATTGATGCCTTCAAAAGGGCTTCAGCCGGTCGTATTACCGCCGTGATACCATACTATGGCTATGCCAGGCAGGATCGGAAGGCAAAGGCACGGGAGCCTATAACGGCAAAACTTGTGGCCAATCTTATCACCAGTGCAGGTGCAGATCGGGTGCTTACCATGGATTTGCATGCCCCCCAAATTCAGGGTTTCTTTGATATTCCGTTGGATCATCTTTTGGGTCTACCCATATTGGCAAAGCATTTTGTGGAACGGGGTTTTGAAGGGGAAGGTACTGTCGTGGTTTCTCCCGATGTTGGCAATGTTACTACGGCAAGAAGGTTTGCCAACCGGTTAAATGCATCATTGGCCATTGTTGACAAGCGCAGGCCTAAGGCCAATGTATCTGAAGTCATGAATATAATTGGAGAATTTAAGGGAAAGCGGGCTATACTGATCGATGATATTATTGATACGGCAGGAACCATAACGCAGGCAGCAGCTGAGCTCAAAAAAAATGGCGCTACTGAAATATATGCTTGCTGTACCCACGGCGTGCTGTCAGGGCCTGCCATCGAAAGGATAAAGAACTCTCCGATAAAAGAGTTGATCATCACCAATACCATTCCATTGCCTCCGGAAAAACGGATTGAAAAAATTAAAATTCTTTCGGTAGCTCCTCTTTTTGCCGAGGCTATTGATAGAATTTATGAAGACATTGCGGTTAGCCCTTTGTTTGAATAGCATTTGAATCAAGGTGAGAAGCTGATGTATATCATTGCAGGACTGGGCAATCCGGGAGCCAAATATAGCGGTACGCGGCATAATACGGGCTTTATGGCGCTTGATATGATTTCCCGGGAATTTGGCATAAAAATAAACAGGATAAAATACAAGGCTATCATTGGAGAAGGCACTATTGGCGGACAGGATGTGGTACTGGCTAAACCCCAGACATATATGAACTTAAGCGGATTAAGCATTTTGGATTTGGTTTCAGCTTACAAGGTAGAGCCGTCAAGGCTGATTGTAATCTATGACGATATCGATTTGGGCCTGGGCGTATTACGGATACGTCCTTCGGGAAGTGCGGGTACCCATAACGGTATGCGTTCTATAGTATATCAGCTTCGAACAGAAAACTTTCCCCGTGTTCGCCTTGGTATAGGCTCTCCGCCCGAGGGAGTGGATCTGGTCAACTACGTCCTGTCACCCTTTAGTAAGGAGGAGATGCCCGTTATTTTGGAAGCCTGTCAAAGAGCTGTAAAAGGCGTGGAACTCATTCTCACAAGGGGTATACAGGAGGCCATGAGCAGATATAATGGATAAAGATACAATTGTTACAATTACAAAAGCATGGAACAATAAACGATGAACAGAGTTGGTGATAGAATGACTCCGGTATGGTTGGAGCCAATGGCTAGATGGG
This sequence comes from Clostridiales bacterium DTU074, assembly GCA_001513075.1. GTDB lineage: Bacteria > Bacillota > Clostridia > Caldicoprobacterales > Caldicoprobacteraceae > DTU074. Next base: position 15,756 of record LFSE01000112.1, read on the forward strand.
CCGACTTCCGCAGGCTCAAAGATGCAGTGCATAAAAACACCAGGTCTGTGGAAATTATTGGCCTAAGCCAATCTCAAAAGTGTCATATGCTTGCATGCATGCTCTACCCCTTGAAGAGAAGCTGTTTGTATATAACCAGTAGCCATGCTGAAGCCAGAAGGGTACAGGAGGATCTGCTGTTTTTTTATCCCGATAATGTCGTGCTTTTTCCTGAAAGGGAGGTTCTGTTATACAATGTAGCTGCCAGGAGCACCGAAATAACAGAACAGAGACTTCGGGTTTTGGAGAATCTGCTGCTTAAACGGAATATGATAGTAGTGGCTTCAATTGAGGCTGTATTTATGCTTCAAAGTTCTCCGCAGATATTTAGGAATAATATATTCAGCATAAGTGTAGGCGATATCGTTCCCCTTATGCAGTTGGCTGAAAAGCTGGTACAGATGGGATACGAGCGGGTATCCTCTGTAGAGGGGAAGGGTCAGTTCAGTGTCAGGGGAGGCATATTGGATGTGTTTCCCCTCACTTCGGATAACCCGTATAGAATAGAGTTTTTTGATGATGAGGTTGATTCCATACGAGTATTTGATGTATCTTCTCAGAGATCGGTGAAGAATGAGAGGGAAGCCACAATTTCTCCGGCTCGGGAATTGATACTGACGGTTGAGGCTGTCAACCGGGCCAGAGACAGGATCAATGAAAGCTATGCTAAATATACGGAGGAGCGCGGGGGTAAAAGCCCCCGGCCTTTGCAGGAGAAAGTGGAATCAGTTCTGGAAAAGCTGGATGAAGGCATATATGATAGCTCTCTGGAGGGATTTTTTTCTTTTTTGTACCCCGAAAGAAGTACGTTATTTGACTATTTGGATGAGTCAGCCCTGATTGTGCTTGATGAGCCGGCGAGGCTGCGGGAACGGGGTACGGGATATGGTGTTGAGCTTCAGGAACATTTTAAGGAACTGTTGGAAAAGGGCGAAGTACTGCCCGAGCAGCTGTACAATGCTATAGATTACCATGATTTTTTAATAAAGGTATCCGAGCATACTCATCTGCTCATGCAGGCCTTACCCACCTCCCATCCTGACTTTAGGGTGAGCCAGTCTTTTAATATTGCTGCCAGAAGCATCCCGGCTTATCACGGGAAGCTGCAGCTGTTGGCCGAAGATGTGGGGCACTGGAGGAAGAAGGGGTACTCGGTCCTTCTCCTTACGGGAAGCAAAAGCAGGGGGGAGGGTTTGGTATCATTTCTAGGTGATCACGGCTTGGAGGCGGTGTATAAGGAACAGCCGGACAATGAATACATGGCGCCGGGGCGGGTAATGGTTATGCCCGGGCTTTTGAGCGGCGGTTTTGAATATCCGGGTGCCGGTTTTGCCCTTGTCAGCGACAGGGAGATTTACGGAAGCCAGAAACGGCGCAGCCGACCCGCTAAAAAAGGCAGAAGGTTTGAAAGCTTTGCTGATTTGCATATAGGAGACTATGTTGTTCACGAAAACCACGGAATAGGAAAATATCTTGGGATAAAAACCCTTGTGGTGGATGGGCAGAAGCGTGATTATCTGGATATAAAATACGCGGGAACCGACAGGCTTTATGTGCCGGTGGATCAACTGCATTTGATCCAGCCATATATAGGAATGGGCGAAGGAGTGCCCAAGCTTTCCAAACTGGGAGGTGCCGAATGGCAGAGGACCAAGAACAGGGTACGGCAGTCGATACAAAAGCTTGCAATCGATCTGGTAAAACTATATGCCGTCAGGCAGGCAATAGAGGGATATCGTTTTTCTCCTGACACCGAATGGCAAAAGCAATTTGAGGATATATTCCCCTATCAGGAGACACCCGATCAACTTCAGGCCATTGAAGAGGTTAAGCGGGATATGGAGTCATCCAAGGTTATGGACCGGCTGTTGTGCGGGGATGTGGGATACGGGAAGACCGAGGTGGCCATACGCGCAGCTTTTAAAGCCGTCATGGACGGTAAGCAGGTGGCAGTACTGGCTCCCACCACCATCCTGGCTCAACAGCATTACAATACATTTGTAGAGAGGTTTGAAAACTTTCCCTTCACAATACAGGTGTTGAGCCGGTTCAAAACACCGGCTGAACAAAGGGAGATAATTAAAGCCCTTAAGACGGGCGGGATCGATATAATAATTGGTACCCACCGCCTTCTCGGTAAGGATGTAAAGTTTAAAGACCTGGGACTTTTGGTGGTGGATGAGGAACAGAGATTTGGTGTTTCCCATAAAGAGCTCATCAAGGATATTAAGAAAAACGTTGATGTCTTAACCCTTACGGCTACTCCCATTCCCCGTACGCTGCATATGTCCCTTATAGGAATCAGGGATATAAGCATTATCGATACGCCGCCCGAGGACAGGTATCCCGTCCAGACCTATGTGGTAGAGTATAATGAATCCCTGATACGGGACGCTATTTTACGGGAGATACAAAGGGGCGGACAGGTATATTTTGTATATAACCGGGTAAAGAGCATGGATTTTATGGTGCAGCATATAAGACGGCTTGTTCCCGAGGCAAGAATAGCCATGGCCCACGGCCAGATGAGCGAAAATCTGCTCGAAAGCATCATGATGGATTTTTATGACCATAAATATGATGTGCTGGTGTGTTCTTCAATCATTGAAAACGGTTTGGACATACCCAATGTCAATACCCTTATAGTATATAACGCCGATCGATTTGGCCTATCCCAGCTATATCAGCTGAGAGGCCGGGTAGGACGATCCAACCGTTTGGCCTATGCTTATTTTACCTATCAGAAGGATAAAATAATCTCGGAGCAGGCCGAAAAAAGGCTTCAGACCATAAAACAGTTTACCGAATTTGGATCGGGCTTTAAAATTGCTATGAGGGATTTGGAAATCCGGGGAGCCGGAAACATACTGGGGGCTGAACAGCATGGGCATATGACGGCTGTAGGATACGAGCTGTATTGCAAGCTGTTGGAAAATACCATCCGCACCATGAAGGGTGAAGAGCTTGTTCAGCCGGTTGAGACGGTCATCAACATAAAGGTTGATGCCCATATCGATCGGGATTATATTGCAGAAGAGAGCCATAAGATGGAGTTTTACAAAAAGATTGCTGCAATTAACGGGTTGGAGGACAGGAGCGATATTGAAGACGAGCTGGTGGACCGATTCGGAGATATGCCTGCCAGTGTGGAGAACTTAATCGATATTGCATATATCAAAGCTTTGGCAAGAAGAATCAGGATTACCGAGATTTCCCACCAGGGCAGGGAAGTGAGGATGAGGTTGGCCGATGATAAGGCTATATCATCAAAGCAGCTCATGCTTGTTTTAAATGAGAATCTTAACCGGCTTAGTTACGTTTCGTCCCCTTTCCCGACATTTATTATAAAGCTTGGAGACTTTTTACCCGACACAGCTTTGAAAGCTGTCAAAGAAATTCTGGAAAAAATAGTGCACCATTTAGAACGAAAGGATGAAAGGATATGAAGACAAACAGATATATTTCCTTATTGCTTATTTCGATAGTATTCCTTGTATGGCTTGCCGGGTGCGGTTTGGTACGGATAGATCCTGAGAAGGACAGGCAGCGTGTGGTTGCCGAGGTAGACGGCGAGAAGATATTGAAGGGTGAATTTCTTGATGTCTATGAGCAGCAGAAGGCCTTCTGGGGGATAACCGAAGAGACCGAGAAAAACAAGGAGAACAGGGATTTTATAAATAGTATAAAAAAGGACATACTCGAACATCTTGTCTTGGATAAGGTGTTGGAAATCAAGGCCAGAGAGCATGGCTTTACTGTTAATGGCGAGTATGAGCAACGGGCAAGGGAAGAGCTGGAAGAACAAATAAAACAGTATGCCGAACTGCTGAAAGAGCAGGAGCAGGCCGGGCAGGAGGAACAGGCTGAGAAGGAAGAGGAGACCGAAGCCGACAAGGATTATTTGGAGGAAGCCCGAAAGGTATGGGAGGAACAACTGGTTGCCCTTGGTATTTCCGAGGATGAATATATCAAGATGCTGGCAAAGGATCTCATGTTTGAAGCGTTCAGTGAAAAGATGCTGGAGGATGTTACCGTCACCGACGGGGATATCGAGAAATATTACAATGAGAACCTGAGCAAGCAAAAGGAGGATCCGACGCTGGTTCAAACTGCTGCAGTCGAGCTGTACCGGCCTCCAGGCAGGGTGAGGATCAAGCATATAACCATACCTCTTCCTTATGAAGAACGAAATGAATACTACAGGATAATGCAGGAGGAAAGCGAGGAAGAGGCTGATAAATACCTGAAGGAAAGGCTGGAAGCCATAAAGCCGAAGGCACAGGAGGCCTACGACAAAGCCATGGCCGGAGAAAATTTTGAAACGCTGATTGAAACCTACAGCGAAGATACGTCCAGCAGCAATAAGGATGAAGGGTATATTATATATGAGGGCAGCGGACTGTTTGCCGCCGAAGTTGAAAAGGTTATTTTGGAGATGAATGTTGACGAGATTTCCAGACCCCTCGAATCGCCTTATGGATACCATATTATTAAGCTGTACGAGAAATTGCCTGAAGAGGTGTTCAGTCTGGAGGATAAAAAGGAAGAGATAAGAACGGTGGTTTTAGAGGAAAAAAGAAACGAAAAATGGAACAGTTTACTTGAAGAATGGAAAAACAAGGCCAAAATAAAGAAGTATGAGAACAGATTGTAATAAATATTATTTTGATCCCTCCGTGAATTTAACATGCATAAAAGCATTTGAACAGTAAAATAATATGAATGCAAGGATGGTTTTGTAAATAAATACAGATTAAGGAGGGATTTATGTGAAAGCAACAGGGATAGTCAGACGAATCGATGATCTGGGCAGAGTAGTTATCCCAAAGGAGATTCGTCGTACCCTGAGGATAAGGGAAGGAGACCCCTTGGAGATTTTCACCGATCACGAAGGGGAAGTAATTCTGAAAAAATATTCTCCTATCGGGGAGTTAAGTGACTTTGCAAGCGAGTATGTGGAATCCCTGCATAAAATTTTGGGACATATAGCTTGTGTTACGGACAAAGATGCCGTTGTAGCCATTGCCGGTGAGGCAAAAAAACATTTGAGAGACGGGAGGATAAGCTCAGATCTGGAGCGGATTATAAATGACAAAAAGGTAGTGGTGACCAATCTCAGTCAACAGGGAAAGATTTATCATATATCGGAGAATGAATCCGACAAACCCGAATATACGGCTCAGGTTATTGCTCCCATAGTATCAGCGGGCGAGTCCATCGGAGCTGTTATTCTGTTATCAAAGGATCCGAATGTTACCATGGGTGAAACCGAAAGCAAGATAGCCGAGGCTGCGGCGGCATTTATAGGTAAGCAAATGGAGCAATAGCAGAGGGGTTAAAAGTATAGGGGATAAAACAAGGAGGCATTGAGTTGTTCTCAGTGCCTTTTTTGTATTGTGTTGATGGAATGAGCATGGCGCTAAATCCTGGTTGGCAGTCAAATTTGTTGTATTGTAAAAGCATGAGGAGTAGTATAATATCATAGAAAGAATGGATTTGTCTATAGGCACAGCAGGAGGTTTACAATGGGCAAAAGATCTTTTGTCAGAGGCGCGGCTGTGCTGGCCTGCGCCGGCTTGCTTTCAAAATTTTTAGGGGCCATATTCAGGATACCCCTTACCTACGTCATCGGTTCGGAAGGCATGGGGCTTTACCAGATGGCGTATCCGATATATTCCTTTCTCCTGGTGACATCCTCGGCAGGTTTACCGGTAGCCATATCCAAAATGGTCTCCGAGAAGATTGCCCTCAATGATTATGCTGGTGCCCACAGGGTTTTCAGGGCTTCCCTGTTTTTGCTGGCCGGTATTGGCATATTGACATCGGTATTGCTGTTTTCATTCAGCGGCGCTGTTGCAAGGGCTGTTGGAAATCCAAATGCAGTGTATTCAATACTTGCCATTGCTCCCGGCTTATTTTTTGTCTCGGTGCTGTCAGCCTTCAGAGGTTATTTCCAGGGTATGCAGCATATGAACCCTACCGCTCTGTCTCAAGTGGTGGAACAGGTGGTAAAATTGGTGCTGGGCCTGTGGTTAGCTTCACGTTGGGTAAAATGGGGAGTACAATTTGGAGCTGCGGGTGCCATGCTGGGTGTCACCTTGAGTGAAGTGACTGCCCTTGCTCTTCTGCTGGGAATATACTGGCGAAAAAAGGCCGGGATTTGGGATGACATCAAAAAGAGCCGGTGGGGCAGGTACAGAGAATCGATGGGTGATATAATGAAGAGAATGGTTAACATTGCCGTGCCGGTTACGATAGGGGCTTCCCTTATGCCCCTTGTAGCCCTGGCTGATGAAATAATCGTTGTCAACCGACTTGTCAGGGTTATCAATTATGACACGGGTTTTCCATATACCATGGAGGAAGCCACCAGGCTATACGGCCTGTTAACGGCATACGCGGGTCCGCTTATAAACTTTCCGACCATTATTACCATTGCATTGGCTATGAGCGTTGTGCCGGCCATATCTGAATCATATGCCTTAAAAGATTGGAATTCAATAAACTCTAAGGCCGAAACGGCCATGTGTCTGGCATTACTGATAGGATTGCCTGCAGGCGTGGGGATATCGGCATTGGCCCAGCCTATCATACAGCTTTTATACGCATCCTTGGACAATACGGAGGCTGTCAGGGCAGGAAATATTCTGAGCGTGTTATCAATCGGTGTCCTATTTCTAACCGTTATCCAGACTCTAACCGGGATTTTGCAGGGGATAGACAGGATGGTGGTACCGGTGAGGAACCTGTTGATTGGCGCTCTGGTCAAAGTTGCGGTAAGTTATATCCTGATAGGTGTACCCGGCTTGAACATCCTGGGTGCTGCCATTGGTACGGTGGTATGCTATTTGACCGCTGCACTGCTGGATTTTGCTGCTGTGGTAAAGCATATCGGCATATCCCGGCGATTTATGCTGCTGACTTCAAAGTTTGCATTTGCTGCCGCTTTTATGGGGGCTGTAGTGCTAATTTTTTATAAACAGCTTATGACAGCTGTTGGTGGGGGTCCGGGCACCATACTGGCTGTTTTTATAGGGATTATTGTATATGTGCTGCTTCTTATCATAATGGGTGCTGTTGACATAAGGGATCTGCGAGTATTGCTTGGAGACGGCAAGCTTGCTGAAAAACTTTTTGGCATGAGATTGCGCAATGAGTAGGGGGTTGAGAATGAAACGAAAAATTACACTTGTGGGCCTGGGATCGGGTAATGAGGATCAGCTGACACTGGGAGCCTTAGAAGTATTACAGAAAGGATCCAATATACTGCTTCGGACCGAGAGGCATGGGGCAGTTCCGTACCTGCGACAGCTGGGGATAAGCTTTGATTCAATGGATGATCTGTGCCGGACTTATGATAATAATGATATATATAATGCCATGGTACAGCGGGTTTTACAGCAGATGGAAAAAGGTGACGTGATACTGGGCGTTCCCGGACATCCTCTGATGGGAGAACGCCTGGTACTGGAGCTTCTGCGGCAGCTTGACCGATCGGTATACGATATTCACATCGTACCGGGGGTGAGCACCGCTGAGGCAATGGTCGCCGTGGTACCGGCTTCGGGTTTGGATGGCTTAAAGATATTGACGGCCTCTGAACTGGATGAGAACTGTATAAATGTGCGGTTGATCACGGTTATTGTCGATATTTGCGATGCTCTGCTGGCATCAAAGGTAAAACAGAAGCTGCTCCGCTTTTATCCGGCGAATTTGGAGGTGTTTTTAAGCAGCCAGGACGGAGAAGGGAAGCTGCAGTACAGTTCCATGCCTTTGCACAGGTTGGACAAGCAGGAGAGTTATAATCCTTCCACCTGTTTGTATATTCCTCCCCTCAGGCTGGAACAGCTGGAGTCATACGATATAAATCATCTGTGCGAGATCATGGACATTCTTCGCTCGCCTGAAGGATGTCCATGGGACAGGGAGCAGACCCATGAGAGCCTGAAAAGATATCTCCTGGAAGAAACCTATGAGGTAATAGAGTGTATTGACAGAAATGATATGGACAAGCTTGCGGAGGAACTGGGAGATGTGCTTTTGCAGGTGGTGTTCCACTGTCAGATAGCCAGGGAAGGTGGCGCCTTTGATATGCTGGATGTTATTTCCCGGGTGTGCCGGAAGATGATTAGCCGCCATACCCATATATTTGGGGATGCGGTGGCCCAAAGTTCGCAACAGGTGCTGGAAAACTGGGAGGACCTGAAGAAGCGGGAGAAGGGATTAAAAACCCATACCCAGGTGTTGAGGGATATACCTGCCGTCCTTCCTGCCCTGGTCAGGAGTTATAAGGTGCAGGAGAAAGCTGCTATGGTGGGGTTTGACTGGGATAGCATAGAAGGAGCAATGAACAAGGTAACTGAAGAATTGGAGGAATTAAAGGCAGCATCTGCCGGTACCGATATCAGGAAAATTGAAGAGGAAATGGGGGATCTGCTGTTTGCTGTGGTGAATGTGTCAAGGTTTTTGAAGGTGGATCCCGAGCTGGCTTTGGTCAAAACCGTTGAAAAATTCATAAGGCGTTTTGAATATATAGAGCAAAATGCAAAACGGCCTCTGGAGGATATGACCCTTGAGGAGATGGACGGGCTGTGGGAACAGGCAAAATCACTGTTTTCCGGTAAAAATAATGTATAATTAAAGAAAAATATGGAAAAGATATTATCGAGATTCCTCTGTCCCAAAAATTGAAAAAATTTTTGTAAAAAGCTAAAAAATTATTTGGAAAAAAGGAGGAATTTACAGAAATATAGCGAATATGCTATAAGAATTCATTTCAAGGAGGGTTCGTTATGAATAAAGCTGAATTGATCTCTGCAGTAGCAGAAAAGTCGGAATTAACAAAAAAAGATGCTGAAAAAGCTGTAAATGCTATAGTATCGGTAATCACTGAAGCTCTTTCAAGGAATGAAAAGGTACAGCTCGTCGGTTTTGGTACCTTTGAGGTACGCGAAAGAGCTGAAAGAAAGGGCAGGAATCCTCAGACGAGGGAAGAGATCGTCATACCTGCTTCAAAAGCTCCTGTGTTCAAAGCCGGTAAAGCTTTGAAAGACGCGGTAAAATAAAATTGCCGTACCTTATCTGTAAAGCATGTTTTGAAGTCAGGATACCCTTTGGGCGGTGAAATATGGCAACGGGAGCTGCTATAAACGCCAGATCACCGCTTTTACAGGTGAAGATAATTTGAGGGTGGAATGAAAACAAGCTTTATCTGGTTGAGTCGGCTCGGCCCGGGCATAGGCTGCCGGGGAAAGCGGTTGATGCCGGTACGGCGGGAAGAGTTCACCGTATTACGTGTAAGCTTTCCTTGAGAGAAGGGAGGTTTACCTAAAACCGGAACGGGCCGAGGCCAAATAAAACAAAGGTAAAAACCGGGTTTTCCCGGTTTTTATATTTTTGATCATTGATCGATTTTCCAGGTTCCGGTATCAAATGTGCCACTTTTCGGAAAATCCTACAGACTGTGACTGCTCGGTAAAAATAATTGGTTTGGATTGAAAAGGCATAGCAATAATTGTATACTGGTTTTGAATATTTGGACAAATTTGGAGGGAATACAGGCATGCGCTTGGATAAATACTTGAAAGTATCCAGAATCATAAAAAGAAGAACGGTGGCCAATGAGGCATGCAGCCAGGGGAGGGTGCTGGTAAACGATAAGGTGGCCAAACCGGGTACGGAGGTAAAGGAAGGGGATATTATCCAGATCCGCTTTGGGGAACATGTTCGGCGTTACGAAGTTTTATCGGTTAAGGAGCATGTTTCAAAGAACGAAGCGGTTGATATGTACCGGGAGTTATAGCAGCTATGTATTGCCTCCCGATTTAATGCAAACAATATAATCGTAGCATACGCTGAGCTTGAATAGCGGTAAACCAAAAACGCAGCATAAATTGGGAGGTATACAAATGAGCGGTATTAAATACAAGATCATTGTGCTGATCATATGTGCGACAGTGTTTTTTGCACCGGCCTGTACCCAGGCAAGAAGAACCGAACCGCCAACTCCGGAACCCGCCCCGCAGCAACAGCAGGAGGAGCAGCAGGAAAAGCCGCCCATTCCCCGGACCCTCGGGGGTACAAGCGGACGGGAACCCAGGCTGAGGGTGTATATTAAGGAGGAGGACAGGGTGCGGGACATGGCCTTCGAAGAATATGTGGCCGGAGTTGTGGGCGGAGAGATAAAGAACGACTGGCCTATGGAAGCCTTAAAGGCCCAGGCAATAATTGCCCGAACCTTTGTGCTGAAATTTGTGGAGGAAAAGGGCAGGTCAAAGTACGGTAATGCCCACATTTCAACGGATATAGAGGAAGCCCAGGCCTGGAACATGGAGGCGGTCAACGAGCGTATACGGCAGGCGGTCAATGAAACAAGAGGGCTTGTGATGATTTATGAGGGTGAATATGTAAATGCATGGTTTCATTCCAACGCAGGCGGCAAAACTGCAACGGCCGAGGAAGGGCTGAATTATAAAGACGGAAATCCCCCTTATATTCAAACAGTGAATTCTCCCGACGATTCGCCGATGATACCCGCCGACGAGAAGAACTGGACGGCGGTATTCTCAAAAGATCGGGTGCTGAAAGCTGTTGGTGAGATCGGAAAACCCCTGGAGGATTTTTCAAAGATTTCAATAGGCGAACGAGGACCTTCGGGGCGTGCACTGGACATAAAACTGGATACGGTGTCAGTTCCGGCTCCCGATCTTCGCATAGCTCTCGGGAGTACCGAGATGAAGTCAACCCTGTTGGACGAGGTAAGGCTTGAAGGAGATAAGGTGATATTCAAGGGAAGGGGTTACGGCCACGGTGTGGGCATGTCCCAATGGGGAGCTTATAATATGGCTAAGCAGGGCAAAAAGGCAAGGGATATTATTCACCACTATTTTAAAGATATTGAAATCGTTAAGATGTGGCCTTAAGGGTCGACTCCCGGCAAACATGCCGGGTCTTTTTTATGTATATTTGACGGGAATGAATCATATACTCAATTAGGCATTCTATATGGAGGGGTTTGGATGATCAGGGATATGGATGAGAAAAAGGGAGTCAGAAGCAGAAGCCATAGCGTGCTCATCGAAAATCGGGAAAAGGTTACCATAACCGGTGTAGTCGATGTGGATAGTTTTGACGAGGCCAGCGTCGTGCTGGTAACCGATTACGGCTTTATAACGCTGCACGGACAGGATCTTCACATTAACAAGCTGAATTTGGAAGAAGGACAGCTTATAGTGGAAGGGGAGATTATTGCCCTCCAGTACAGCGACAGCGACGGAATGAGTGGAAAAGGTTCAGGTATATTCAGCAGGCTGTTTAGGTAAGGGTGCATATCGATGCTGATGTCTACCGCCAATCAGGCATATGTGTTTTTATCCACAGTATATACCGGTATGATAATAGGTCTGATATATGATCTGAACAGGATGGTGCGTCGGATATTTAGGCCCGGGCGCTGGATTGTTGGAGTCCTTGATCTGTTATTCTGGTTAACGGCCGCCGTTATAGTTTTTGTAGTGCTTTATTTTGCAAACAACGGAGAGATAAGGCTGTACAACTTTATCGGGCTGGCGGTAGGATGGTGCCTTTATTTGCTTACCATAAGTCCGTGGGTGTTAAAATTGTTGGATTTGCTGTATAAAGGGGTATATATGCTTGTCAGCAAATTGACTGAATTTGTTACCTGCCTGTTTCGCATGATTTATAATTTTTTTCGTAAAATTAAAGCATGAAAAGAGGAATTTAATATTATACGTCGAATGAATATAAACATAGAGATATTTTAAGCGAGTGTCTTTGCGTTTAGAAGGTGATGCCATGGCAAGACGGAGGTACGTTGTAAAAACAAGGGTAAAGTTTATGATTGCAATGCTGGTCATAGGATACTTTTTGGTGACCTATGTACAGCAGGAGTTAAGGATTCGCGAACAACATGCTAAAATGGAGCATTTGAAACAGCAAATCGAGCAGGTCGAGGAGCTTAATGCCGAATTGGAAAGGCAGATAGAGTATACCAAATCCGAAGAGTATATAGAAAAGGTAGCTCGTGAGTGTTTCGGTTGGGTAAAAAAAGGTGAGATAAAATTTATTGAAAAAAAGAAATAAAAGAGAAAAGAGGAGGAAAACATTTCTTTATGTCTTTCGAAGTAGGACAAATCCTTGAAGGAACGGTGTCGGGTATTACGAAGTTTGGAGCCTTCATATCACTGCCCGGCGGGAAAACGGGTATGGTTCACATCTCCGAGATTGACGATTCCTATGTTACGGATATCCACAAGTATCTGAAACAAAATGACAGGGTAAAGGTAAAGGTCCTGGCGGTGGATGAGAGGGGGAAAATAAGCCTGTCCATCCGGCGAGCTCAGGAGCCTTCCATGAGTTTTGAAGAAAGGCTGGCCAAGTTTTTGAAGGACAGCGAGGAAAGGCTGCAGGATATAAAGAAGAACCGTGAATCAAAGCGAGGCGGTGGCTACTGGCGCGGAAGAGGATAAGGTGAGCGCCGTATCAGCTTTATTCGTATACCGAGCTACTTAACTATTCTTCTTATTATTTTGCTGCAATGCTTTGTTTGTTAGGCAAAAAGTCCCGTGGGTGAAGGATGTATTTTTACCCTGGGCTTTTTTGTTATGGCTGGTAAATCATTTTTATAGTTCGACTCTGCTGTTGCATAATAATCAGAATAACGGAAAGGGGATGCTAAGGATGTTTATCAAAGAAATTGCTGCAAGCCTTTATCCCTGGGATTTGGCTGATGAGGGAATTGAAACCATTGCCGATAACCTGGTGAACCGGAGTAATGTTAATTCGATATACCTTGTCGGTGTGATGCATTTTGAAAAACGGCCACTGACCAGTTTGTTCTACACTCATAACAGCAAGAGAAAGTATTATTTGCCTGAAAACAGCAGGGTGTATTACAGACTGGATTTGAACAATTTTAAGAACACCAGGTTAAAACCGCTGTTCTCCGAACGGGATTTTTTAAAGGATACTGACTGGTTGGATGTACTGATCTCCGAGGCAAGGAAACGAAAGCTGAAAGCCGGCGTTGAACTGTCCCACACCATTTTCGATACCAATGTGGCGTACAGGGAGTATCCCGATATATTACAACGGAATATTAACGGGGACATCATCCAGGCACCTCAGGGGATAGTTTGTCCCAATCACCCGGATGTTCGTGAGTACCAGCGTATAATGTTCTACGATACCGTCAAAAACCATGACGTTGATTTTATCCAGACCTGTCTTTTGACTTTTGCCAGCGGCGGCAGCGTGAAAGCCCCTTGGTTTTTTGCCGAGTGGATGGATGTTAACCGCACCTACCTCGGACCGTTAATGGGGATAGCCAATGGCGGCTGCTTTTGCGACAGGTGTCGTGATAAAGCGAAAGAGTTGGGGTATGACTGGGAACTGATTGTAAGGGATATGAGCAAATTGTACAGGGTTGCCAATGCCACGCCGTATCGTTTCCAGGAAGAGCTCATGGAGAATAACCTCACTTTGGGAAGCAATCTGACTGAAAGCATGCTGCTCATTGAGTATCCCGGTCTGTTACAGTTCCTTAAATTCCGTATTGACAGTGTTACCGAATTGTTTAAAGACATATATGAAGGTATCAAGGAAGCCAATTCTTCGGTTGAGTTCAGATATAACAATCATGTGCGTTATCCCGAATTTGAAGGGATTTCGTTTAAAGACATAGCCCCATATGTTGATTCGGTCCGCGATTCGGATTATTCGGAACAAATTGGTGCCCCGGATAAATTCGTATATAAACGGAATACAATACTTAAAATAAGGCGCGGTATCAGCTTTGACAAGAATATAATTGCGGCTATAGCTGTGCGTCCCAATGCGACTCCCGAATTAATAAAGGAATCCATCAAGGTTCTGTCGACATTGGGCATAGACGGCCTTTCACTCGGGCATTACGACGGTTCTCATTTTGAGCATCTTGACGCGGTGGCCCAGGGTATGAAGGAAGCAAACATTACTATTGTTGATTGAAGTATGTTTAAACAGGCGAGGTGACATATGGTGAAGATAAAGTTAGCCGGCCAGGAGGTTAAGCTGCCCGATAATGCAATTATTGCACGTCCTCCTGCAGCTCCAGGGCCGATTACCTTCCCGGAAGCAATAAAGGAGGCCCTTGATAATCCGCTGGATACCGAACCGCTGGAAAAATGGGATTTAAGGGACAAAAAAATTGCCGTGCTGGTGGATGACTGGGGAAGGCCCACGCCCTGCGGGGAATTTTTGCCAGATGTACTGAGGAGGTTGAATCAGGCGGGGGCAGAAGACAGGAATATAACCGTGATAACGGCCAGCGGAATGCACGATCCCATGGGTGAGGAAGATATGCGGAGGAAGGTAGGGGATGAGGTATACAAGCGGGTACGATGCATTTCCCACGATGCTGGGAATCCGGAAATGCAGGCATTTGTTAAAATTACAGATTTGGGCACTCCTGTCTGGGTAAACAGATATGTGGCCGAAGCCGATTTTAAGATGGCGCTGGGCCGGATTTTTCCCCACGTTACCTATGGCTATGAAGGCGGGTACAAGATGATTGTGCCGGGCGTTGCATCCTTTGAAACCATTATTCGGGATCACTCTCTAAATTTTTCACCCTTGTCAGACTATGGCAATCTGCAAAACAATCCCAGCAGAAATGAAGCGGATGCAATAGGGTGTATGGTCGGATTGGATTTGTTGGTAAATTTCGTAATGAACTGGGATGGACAACCGGTTAAGGCTTTTGCGGGAACCCCCGAAAAGGTTTTTCCTGTCGGCGTTGATTTTGGTCAAAGGCATGTCTGGGGATTTGTTACAGGAGGCAGAATGGCTGATGTTGTCATTATCTGCAACGAAGATGTGGGCGATCTCTCCCTGTCCAACAACCCTATCTACTATTTGGGTCTGGCTCTTTCGATAACTGACCCCGAGGGAGTTGTAATATCGGCAATGGATTATATCCCCCGGAAGAAATCCTTGGTATGCGGCTATGATCTGGAAATGATTTCTTTAAGCGAACTTATCAGGCTTCATGAAAAAAGGAATTGGAATTTAGATGACAGACAGATTCAGCATGTACTAAAAGCCATACGGGGAACATTCTATGAACGTCGCGTATTTGAATTGAGATCTCAGAAACTATATATTGTATCCGATACCTTCCCGTTTTCCCGTTTGGAAAAGTGGAGAGCGCGTCAGTTTGAAACCATACAACAGGCGCTTGATGAAGCCCTAGATGGGAGGGATGATGCGACAGTTATGGTTTTTCCCGATATCAAACATACCTTGCCCTTGCTAAGATATGATTTTGCGTAGGTATTGATGAGGCTATACACAAGCCGGGCAACTTAAAAGAAAAAAGGTATTGACTTAAAACGAGTTTTATTATACAATATTAATCGCCGCCAGGGAAGGCGGTTTGTCGCGGGGTGGAGCAGTCAGGTAGCTCGTCGGGCTCATAACCCGGAGGTCGGGGGTTCAAATCCCTCCCCCGCAACCAATTTTTTATGGCGGCGTAGCTCAGTTGGCTAGAGCATTCGGTTCATACCCGAAGTGTCAGCGGTTCGAATCCGTTCGCCGCCACCATCCCCCAGACTGGTTATTATAATTTAACTGATGCGGGGTAAACAATGAAATACTTTGGGCGCATAGCTCAGCTGGGAGAGCACTTGCCTTACAAGCAAGGGGTCATAGGTTCAAGTCCTATTGCGCCCACCAGTACAAAACCAGGTATACAAAGCCTTCCGATGATGTCGGAGGGTTTTTTGTTTTTCCATCCTGTCCGGTTTGATAGCCGGATGTCCGAAATTCACTGCCATTACGCTGTCATTTTTGCTGCTTTTTGCTGTTTTAGCTGCTATAAATCAGCTGTCATTATGCTGCCTGTGTTGCTGTCAGTGTTCCCATTGAGTAGCTGCTGCTGCTGTTGTTGTTATACTGCTCATTAGGTTATTATTGGCTGCTAAAAACATATTGTCTTATATAAACCGGCAAAGGAAAGCTTTCAAATAATGCTAAAAAAGCATGGATAATAATACTGGTTCATATGATTTTATGGAGGCATGTCGATGCAAGAATAGACCCGTTATGAAGCTTATGCAGCTTTGCACCAGCAAGTTTTAACATGGAATGCCAATGTAAGAATAGCCCAAGCCATGTATCACATTTATGCGCAGAATCAATATATTTATTAGGGGGAAAAAACGGAAGGCGTACTCTTTAGCCCGGCATATCTTATGCCTTGTGCAGTACCCTATTAGCCTGGTATATTTTATGCCTTGTACAGTTTCCTATGGGCAGGTCCCGCAGTATTAAAGATATTGCCGAGATTCGAAATATCTGGTGTACCTGTCCATGGTGTGGACCTTAAATGCCCGATTTATGCGATAATTTTGATGAATGTTACTGTAAATGATACATAGCTTGGAAAGGCAGGTGACGCTGTGGCCATCAGGGATTATATAAAGAATGCCGGTCTGAAATTCAACGGACAGTTAAGAAAGAGGAATGCCACCAACGGGATCGTGCTGCACCATGCGGCAGCTCAGCATGCATCTCCCGATAAGATCCATGAGTGGCATCTGAAGAGAAGCTGGATCGGTGCCGGATACAATGTATACATAAGAAAGGATGGCTCGGTGTGGGAGCTTCGCCCCCTCTGGGCGGTTGGGGCTCATGCCCAGGGAGCTAACTCCGACAGCGTTGGGGTGTGTGCCGAGGGGATGTACCATCCGTCGGATACGCAGACCTTTGATAAAGCAATGCCTAAAGCGCAGTATGATGCAATCGTCAGGGTTGTAAGAGATTTGTTGCAGGAATATCCTTCTATTCGCTGGATAAAAGGGCATAAAGAAGTACCGGGTTCCGCCACCGTATGTCCCGGTGATTATTTTCCTCTGGAGGAGATCATTCAGGCCGTACAAGGTCATGCTGTTGCTGAGGAGGTGGATTGTATGAAAAAAGGTGACAGGGGTTCCGATGTTCGGAGGGTCCAAAAGCTTTTGATGCAGCTGGGCTATCCTCTGCCCAAATACGGAGCAGATGGCATATTTGGCGATGAGACTCTGGAAGCGGTAAATGCACTCAAAAAATCTATCAATCTCCCTCAGGACGGTGTGGTTGATATTGCCACAATGCTGGCCATTGTTGATGCTGTAGGGGCGGATAAAGACCGCCTGGAGAGGGAGAACGTCCAGCTAAAGGATAAACTGCAGTCAACTGAAGCGGAGCTAAAAAAGGCCCTTGGGCTTGGTGCTGACGCCGGGAAACTCGTAACGGAGCTCAGAGAGAAAAACGAGAAGTTTGCATCCTTTTTCAAATTGCTGAATCAGCTGTTGAAAGATGCCGGCCAGTAGGAGGAAAGCTGTTAAAAGATGCTGACCAGTAAGAAGTAAAATGGTCAGAAAAAAACTGAACGATGCCGGCCTGATTTATCAACGGGAAATTTAGACAGCAGGGAGAAATTATTGCCCACCTTTGTCCCTGTGATCTTTTAAAACGGGATGTCAGAGCTATAACGGAACAGAAAAAACAAACTATGGGAACTTCGTCCTCTTCCCATTGGCAGACGACACCCAGTTATGACTGAACAGGTAAAACCAACTATGTATCTGTCCCCAAAGCCAAAACTCTTATTTTATCTGTCAGGCATTTATGGTATACTACCGGTAGTAATTGTTATAAGGTTTGCAAATTGTAATAAAAAGCGTTTTTTACACGTACTTCTTTTGCATGTGCTGGTGCTGTAAGTATGGACGTGGATTTGATGCTATTGGTGGCAGAACATAAGTATTTGTCATCATTGTTTATATCGATATTAGGCGTTTTGCCGTATATATTGTTTTATGTTCTGCCCGGCATATGCTGATCATATAAAATGTTTTCTGTAAGGAGGCTGCCTGATGGCTTTTAAATTCTTGCATCTGGCCGATGTTCATCTGGATACACCCTTTCAGTCCAAGGACAGGCAGCTGCGGCTTTTTCTGCGTGAGTCAATTCGAAAGGCATTTCAAAAGGCAGTGGATCTTGCATTGTCCCAGCGCGTAAACGCCGTATTAATCGCAGGAGACCTGTTTGATAACGATACTCTCAGCTTTGCCACAGAGAGATTTATCCTGGAACAGATGGAAAGGCTTAAGGATGCCAGGGTGATGGTGTTTTACGCTCCAGGGAATCATGATCCAGCCGGAGTCGCCTATCGACGAAGCACGATTCAATGGCCCGATAACGTTAAGGTGTTTAATAGTTTGAAACCCGAGGTTTGTCCGGTCCGTGATGAGCAGGGCCGGCCGCTTGCTTATGTTGTGGGAGCCGGGCATGAAAGCCAACACGAACGGGGGAATCTGGTAAAGAATTTTCCTCCTCCCGACCATGCTAATATACCGTATATAGGGCTTGCTCATGTTTGGGTTATGGGGTCCCAGGGTGAAGCCGAGCATGACAGATATGCCCCGTGTACTCTTGAGGATCTGCTGGCCAAAGGATATACATACTGGGCGCTGGGGCATATTCATACCAGGGCTCATCTGTGGGAACAGCCGCCGGTGGTTTATCCTGGAAATTTGGTGGGCCGGAATTTCAGAGAGGATGGACTGAAAGGGGCTTACCTGGTGGAGATTTACGGTGCGGGAGAAGCGAGGACCATATTCCACCCCTTGGCGCCGGTATGCTGGACATCCTTCCGGGTGGATAATCTGTCGGCAGCCAAAAGCCTGGCAGATCTTCAGAAACATATTCGTGAAACCGTTATAGCCCGGCTGGAGGATGGACAACCAACAGGGGACATAATAGCCAGGATGCTTTTGGAAGGTCCCTCGCCGCTGTACAAGGAGCTTGAGAACGAGGATAATATCAGGGAACTGGAGGAATACCTGCTGGTGTCCCTTGAATTTCGGCATGCGGAGGTTATTGCTGAGGGGGTCGCCCGTCCGGTGATACCCAATGATTACAGGGGACAACCTCATATACTGGGTGTTGCTCTGGATATGCTTGAAAAAGCCAAAACCCAACCTGATCTATTGATGAGGTTGAAGCCGGAAAGATTGGCCGGATGCGCTGCCGATGCTCCCGAGGAAATTCTTTCGTATTTGTCCGATTTGCTTGATGGAATGGAGTATGATGTTGCTGCTCGCCTGCTGGAGGAGGAAGGGATATGAGGCTTGTGAGAATAAAGGCCAGGGCCTTCGGTTGTCTGAAAGACTGGGAAAGTCCTTTGTTGAATCCCGGGCTTGTTTTGGTATGTGGCCGCAATGAATCGGGCAAAAGTACGCTGTTTAATCTGATAACTACTCTTTTTTACGGGTGGCAGCCGGCAAACAGGGACTCTAATCCCTTTATACCCTGGGGCTTGCTTGAAGCTGACTGTGAAGGGGAGATCATGCTGAATGACGGGGAAAGGATGACGGTATACCGCAGGTTGTTAAGCAGGCCGATAGGAATGCTGCAGCAGGGGGACCGGCTCGTTGATATAAAGAACAGGGCACTGCCTTATGTGGAGGTGTTGCCCCGGGATGTGTTCGGGGAGGTTTATGCCATAGAACTGCGGGATTTGAAGTTCCCCGAAATGTCGGCATGGGAATCCATGCAGCAATTTTTGGGAGGTCAGTTTAATTCCTTTCTCAGGCCCGTTACCGATGTGATAAGGGATTTGGACGAGGAAGCCAATCGCCTTTGGCGTCCCGACAAAAGGGGAAAGCCCCGAGCAAAGGAAATTCAGGACAGATTGAAGGAACTCAGAGGTATGCTCAATGAAGCACGGGATAACGAAGACAGATTGCAACGGGCTGAATCTATGTTGGGCGAGCTGCAACAAAAGCTTGGCCAGCATATTGCCAGAAAGGCTAAGCTTATTGCCTACATAGATCGCTGCGAGAGGTTAAATCCTGTTCGCAAAAAACTGGAGCGTATAGAACAGTTAAGGGCAGACTCGGATTATGCTGCTGATTACGATGATCTGCCGGCACAACCTCTTGAACATTTACGGCGTATTGATGAAGAGATGGATGGGTTGAGACTTCAGAGGGACAAGCTGGAAGGCAGGAAGGAACAACTGGAGGATGTGGTTTCTTCCTGTACCCCCCGGGATAGGCTGATACTGGATAACGCAACGGAAGTTAAGCTAGCAGTAAGATCTTATGACAGGGTAAAAGCTGACAGGGATGAGCTAAACAATATTGATACAGATTTAAAAAGCTGGGATGCTCAGCTGAGGCGTTGTGCCGCTGAATTCCTTGTGGGCGGCTGGAAGCCGGAACATGAAAATGCTGTAAAGGCTGTTGATGCTGCATCATTAAGAGCGGGTATAGATGCATTCCGTCAGGCTCGGGAGCAGTATCAGGAACAGCTGAATAGGGTTGATGCCTTGAAAATACGTTTAGAGTCAAAACCCGAGGCGAAGTACGTTCCATGGTTATCCGGAGCCCTGTCAGTAATAGGCGCGCTGGGTTTCGTTCTGGCAGGTGCATCGCCCCTGGGATGGATATCGGCACTTGTTATGGCAATGGGAGCGGCTTTCATACTGGCCTGGTGGTTTTTCGGCGGACGGGCAACGGGATACAGGGAGCTGGCAGCAGAAGAGACGAGGCTTAAACAGGGCCGACATAAGATGGAGGAAGCCCGAAACATCGTAAAGGAGCTTCTAAAGGATTTGCCTTTTACTGAACAGAGATTGGAGTCACCCGACAGCGCTATTCTGGTGGATATAGAGAAGCTCAGGGTCTTGCTTGAACGGATTGATAGCAGCCGGCGAAAAAGGGATGCAATCCTCCGACGGTTGGAACATCATGAGACGGTTATAGATGGATTGCTCTCCAAATGTGGACTGGACTATGGCTCTGCTGATCTGTTGGAGCGTATTGACATTCTGCAGATTGCTTTGCAGGAGGCCGAACAACGCTTTCAGAATGCTGCAGCGGCTCGTTCCCAGTTGGAAGATGTGCAAGCTCAGCTTCAGGAGCTGAATGATAAAATTACAAAGCTTGAGAATGATAAGGCTTGCATTATCGGCCGGATTAATACCCTTCCGGGCAAGGATCTGTTTGAGCAGGTTGAAAGGCTGATAAAGGCCCGGGACCTGGCGCAACAGGCCAATAACCTGATGGAGGAGTTGAAACGGGAATATCCGGATTTGGATGATATAAAACGCGAGCTGGCGGAACTGAGTCAGACAGACCAGCAGTGGGATATTGACGATGCAGCTTTGGCCCGGGCAAAGGCCGAGCGGGATCAGATCGAATATGAGCTGAATTCCCTCAACAATGAGATAGGCACATTGAAAAAGGAGATAGAGCTGGGAGTGGAAAAAATACGGCTGGACGAAGTCAGAGGTGAGATAGCTGCTTATGAGGACGAATTGTTACAGATAGCCCGGCAGAGGGATCGTATAATGATTATGAAAAACCTGATCTTAGAGGCTGAAAAGCAATTCAGAGAAGAACATCAGCCCGATATACTGAAAAAAGCGGGGAAATACTTGTCGGTAATAACCCAGGGAAAGTACACCCACCTGTTCGAAAAGGAAGGAGATCAACCTGGTCTGGTGGTAAAATGTGGACATAATGATGAGCTGATTGAAGTGAAGGATGGCTGTTTAAGCAGAGGCACCCTGGAGCAGATTTATCTTGCGCTGCGTTTGGCCTTTACGGAGCATCTGGACCCGGGTGGCCTGGCTTTGCCGTTATTTCTCGATGAGGTGTTTGTAAACTGGGACGGCTTCCGCCTTGAAAACGGCTTGGAGCTGTTAAGGAATATAGCTGACAAGCGTCAGGTCTTTGTATTCACCTGCCACGATTGGTTTATGGAAAAACTTGCTGGTAAAATGGACTTTCAGGTTGTAAAATTATAGTATGGATCGCCCGGTTGGGTAGCTGGGCATATGAGGTGTCCAATGGAGAAGATATTTTTTATAAAGAGTGCTGGGTATTGCGGTTGAATTGTAAACAAAAGCATTAAAACATAAAAAGGGGAGGTAGGTTTTATGGGTTTTCTCGAGCTTGCCAGGAACAGATATTCATGTCGTAAGTACAAAAAACAGCCGGTCGAGAAGGAGAAGCTTGAACGGGTCCTTGAAGCTGCCAGGATAGCACCATCGGCCTGTAATTTTCAACCCTTCTGCTTTGTTGTGGTTACCGATGACAAGCTAAAAAATGATGTGGCTTCATGCTATGGGGGGCCGTGGCTTAGGGAGGCGCCGGCAATTATCGTTGCCTGTGGGGATCATAGGCAGTCCTGGAAGAGGTTTGACGGTAAGGACCACTGCGACATTGATACGGCCATAGCGGTTGATCACATAACACTGGCGGCAGCCGAATTGGGCCTGGGTACCTGCTGGATTTGTGCTTTTGACGCAGCAAGGTGCAGTAAGGTCCTCAACCTGCCCGAGCATATTGAACCCATGGTGCTTCTGCCTATAGGCTATCCTGACGATAAGGTGGATCCCAACCGGCATGAGTCCAGACGCAAAAAACTGGATGAACTGGCCTTTTGGAATGTGTTCAAAGGTATATAGCTGCAAAGATGTATAGTCAGCCCGAAGGTATATAGCCACAAAGATGTATAGCCAGCCCAAAGCTATATAGCCACAAATATAGCCGGTTTAAAGGTATATAACCTGCTGACAAGCTTTTGAACCTTGTTTGGAACGTTTTTCTGTAATTTTATTTTTGAAACGTGCAAGCAACAGTAAACTTTCTGGCCTCTTTGGTCTGTTTATGGAGAATGTGCCTCCGGAGGGCCTGCGTGCTCTTGGAGGGCTCGGCACCGACCTTTTTGGTCTGTTTATGGAGAATGTATTTCCCCATCCCGGATAAAGTTTATTTGAACCCTTGAACAACCTATGCTACTTGTAAAAGATATGCCTACATTTATGGGAAAAATATATTTTCGTTCTCCCATATTGTAACTATAGATACCGATTTTTGTCTTTGAATACTGTATAATTGAAGCACAGAAAATGAAAAGGGGATGGGGACGTATGGTAAGGGGCTTGTAACTGGTTTTTGAGATATTTTTTACTGTGATGTTTTTTTGTACTTATTGTCTAAGCTGTCCAAGAAATGCAATAGCATACAAATAAGGCTGTTAAAGGTTTGGCTTTGATGTGAATCAATTGATTTGGAGTTCTGCAATGAGAATATACAATATTATATATTACATCACATAAAATATGTTTGCTGTATAAAATACAGCAATATAATAAAGAAGGGAGAGGATTTGGATGAAGGCTTATATTGACAAGGATACATGCATCGGATGCGGACTGTGCGCTGATATCTGCCCGGAGGTATTTAGCCTGGATGATGACGGACTGGCTGAGGCAATAGACGAAGATATCCCGGATGATGTACTGGACAGCGCAAGAGAAGCTGAAGAGCAGTGTCCCACCGGAGCTATTAGCATAGAATAAAGAGGCCTCGACATTTACTTACTTTTTTTGAGGAGTGCCGGGGTTTATTGCCGCCCCGGTACGCCTCAAAAGAGGAAGTACTTTCCAGGCAGTCAAAGCAACTATAGCTGCCAGCATCATATCTTTTATCATGTAAGGGATCATCATGGTTATGCTTGCTATAAATGACAGCGGTTTGCCCAGATAGAAATTATATATAATGTAGAAGTAAGGGATTCCAATTGTGTAGGCTGTTATAAAACCTACCGCGGTGGAAATCATCATGTTGATAAGAGAAATATTTTTTAATGATTCCACAATTTTGCCCATTATATAGGCGGCAATTATAAAACCTATTAGATATCCAAAAGTTGGATTAAGCACGTATGACGGTCCGCCTCCGTTTGCGAATACAGGAACCCCCAACAGGCCAATTAAAACATAGACCAGCTGAGATGCCATCCCTAGTTTCGCGCCCAGCAATATGCCTGCAAACAGGCAGAAAAACAGCTGAAGGGTTAAGGGAACCAGATAGACTGAAAAACTTATGCGGCCGCCTATAGCCGTTAGTGCTGCGAATAATGCTACTAAAATAATATCCTTTGTTTTTAAATTCATTGTTGTCCTCCCTGTATAAACTCCTGTAAGACTAATTATTTCATACAAAA
>LFSE01000081.1 GCA_001513075.1 Clostridiales bacterium DTU074
TAGCCTGCATATAGTTTTCAATGTGAATTCTGGAACTCTGGCACATAATTCTCCGACCCCTTGTACTCCCGACATTGTCATTATATAATAGGGGTATGAATATCATATTTGGTTCTAAAAACGACAAAACCGAATATCGCCTCATCCCTGTTTGCGCCAATTATACGCTTATAAGGAGGGGATTTCGTTCTTATCCGCATATTCACCCGGTCTATCATATCATGTTCGTAATCAGGGGTAGGGGCTATTTTGAAAATGACAATGGAAAATATATCCTAAACGAAAAGGATGTATTCATTATCCACCCCAATGAAAAACATATTCTATCATCGGAGCATGAAACAGGAATGCTTTATTTCACCTATAATTTCTATCTGCTGCCTATTTCTCAATACAGAACACTTAACATTGATCCATACTCTGATGTCTACGACAATGCAGAAGTCGTAGAAGAAATAGAGAAATTCGCAGAATTAGCCCGTTTGGATCAGCTGTTTGACTTTAACATAGACGATATTTACTTCCAATTTAATAAAGATATATGGGATGAAATTATGACGGTCATTACAGATTTTACCGGCACTTCGAAAGAGTTCTACGATAATATAATATATATGTGGCAGAACGATCCTTTTTGGAACAACAGGAATATATACAATAGATTCGCCAAGTTTTTCTGGGATATTTATACTATTTTTTCATCATCAAGCAATGAGGCATCAGAAAATAGCAATAAAGATGACGTTCTCCTTAATCGAATCATCGAGTATCTTAAAAATCACCTCCATGAAAAGTACTCGCTCTCGGATCTGGCCGACCATTTAACCTACCATCCCGTTTATATATGCACTTACTTTAAACAGAAAACGGGTATGACCATCAGGGACTATTTCAATAAAATGAAAATCAACCAAGCCTGCAAATACTTAAGGACCACTGACAAGTCCATCACAGAAATTGCGTACTCCCTCAACTTTAGTTCTCCTAACCATTTCAGCCGCAATTTCTATAAGGAAAAGAGGATGTCCCCCAGAGACTACAGAAAGTACACCGAATGATCACTTGGCTGTTCCATTTGGGCTTAAAAGCAGCGCAGCTGTCTGCCATTTATCAGTCGAAAGCCCGAATGAATAGGTTCCATTCGGACTATTCACCAGCGCAAAATATCTTTTCGTGATCATATATCGCTTTGATGGTTTTTCCGGGGAATACTATCAGGTATTCCTCTTCATCCCAGTTGCCATGAAGCAATCCATGAATCAATTTGGTATCGCCCTGCAATACCAGAACGGTCTTTCCTTCCTTACTGGCTTCTTTCTCAAATTTTTCAAGATAACCCAGGTGTTCCAGCCCCGGTGTTTCAATATAGATGAGTTCGGTATTTGTATCCTTGGGATGGAGGGTCTCCCATATAAAATCAGCATTTTCCTTCCCGTATAACCTCACATACTCCTCGTATTCCCTATTCAGGCCAAGAAGCTTGCCGGTATCCGTATCATGAAGGTACGAAGCTCCTCTTTCCATGTATCCAACCGAACTCCATCGTCCGCTTAAATTATCTTTAAAGCATTCCAGAAACCTCTGCCTGGAACCCAATAAAATGGTACAACAATCATGAGCTCTTGGAATGATCAATGGAATGGATCGGGCCTTAAGACCTACCGCGCTGTTTCCACACAAACCGTAAGCCAGCAAAATAGCATCGTATCCCTTGCCTTCCGCCTGATCAATTTTACTCTGTATCATATCCCTTAATGTATTGGGATTTTCGTGGGCTCCCAATGGTGTGAACTCGGGATCCACTATGTGGCCGGTTAAGGCAATTTCCTGACAAACGCTTCGTATAAATACATCACAGCTTATCAACTTTAGCTTCATATAATAATCCTCCAAATCAGATATAAAACATATGTCGATATTTTATCATGAAATTGCCTTAAACGCATCAAAAAAATCCTGTTAATCAGACTCCACATCCGGCAGGGTTGCACCCCCATAGGGCATTATGATGACCTTGCTGTCATTGCCCAACTTGTTCAGAGCATCGTTAAAAGCCGTTTGCAGCTCTGAATACGGTTTCAAGTATGCTTTTCGCACCAATTCCTCTTTCAATTCAGATACAAGGTAAACATCATTATCTTTCAGGACCATGGCAATAGCTGCTGCTTTATGTCCCCCAAGTTCAAAATTCCTTTGGATTTCCTCTATCATATCGTACGGTGTGGTCGATTTCATTATCCATTTTTCAAAGACCTTTTCCCCAAGACCTTCCTTACAACTTGCCACCAGTATTATTATCCCGGCTTTTCTGACTGCGTGCTTTGCATTATCCAGCGCTTTCTGGGCCTGATAGAGGTTTATATCTTTGGGATAACCGCCTGCAGAAACAACAACTATGTCAGCCTGTTTATCGACCTTGACCTTATATAGTTCATCCAGAAATTTACAGCCCTCCCGATGGGCTTTGATATAGTGCCCCGCAAAGGCCTTAATAATATTCTTATGTTCATCCAATACAACATTTAATATAAAATCTATAGGTACAAATGATATGGCCTCTTCTATATCCAGCCTCACCGGATTGCGTTCCAGCTCGCCGGTCTTTGCCCATTCCATAACCATCTTGCTGTGATTTGCCTGTATTGCCTGTCTTGTTGACACTCCTGGCATTACAGCTTTAGCTCCCCCGCTATATCCGGCAAAATAATGGTATTCGATATTGCCCAGGCATATCCTTCTGTCGGCCTCGGCCACTACCCTGAATATATCTACCGGGGTGCCGCCGGATGTTACACCCATCCGTACGCTGTCATCAGGATCGCTATCGATGCATTGGATCCTTGAATATACTTCATCCCCTGCCAAATATCGCTTCTCCTCTTCGGTATGCCTTCTATGACTTCCCAAAGCAAACACTATTTTTATGTCATTGACCTCAACACCGGCCGCAAACAATTCCTTCAGGATTTCCGGCAAAACCAGACTGCTTGGCATGGGTCTGGTTATATCGCTTGTGATTATTACGACTCTTTCGCCCCGTCTTACAATATCCCTTAACCTCTTGGTACCGATTGGATTCCCAAGGGCACGTCTTACTTCCTCTATGCCGGATACTTGAACGTTAACGGGATTGGGCTTAAGAACACTAAGAAAATTTTTTTCATCGAGTTCCAAATCCAATGTAGTTTTTCCAAAAGCAAGCTTAAACTCCATTCCAATCGCTCCTCTGCTAAATAGCCGAAAAAATACACCGCTTATTCTACCTTTACAGGCATACCGGTTTCGCAGGATTTTTTTGCGGCCAATGCAATTAATACCGGCTTCAGACCGTCAATCCCGGTTACAGGAGGTTCCCTGTCATTAATAATGCTGTCAACGAATTCCTTCACCTCTTCTATGAATGAATCCTTGTATCTCTCCAAAAAGAAATACTTTGGCTTATCGCTAAGTACTCCGTCTTCGGTACTCAAAACCGCTGAAGTGGGGGTATCGTTGGAAACCGTTATACAGCCCTTTGAACCAAATACTTCAACCCTCTGATCATAGCCGTATACAGCCTTTCTGCTGTTATCAATAACCCCGAGGGCACCGTTGGCAAACTTAAGCGTGATCACAGCCGTATCCACGTCCCCCTCCTTTCCTATGGCGGGATCAACGAGAACCGCGGCATTGGTATATACTTCCACAACCTCGCTTCCGGACAGATATCTTGCCATATCGAAGTCGTGTATGGTCATATCGAGAAAAATTCCGCCCGATACCCTGACATATTCAATTGGTGGAGGAGCCGGATCCCTGGATGTGATCTTTATTATGTGGGGCTCTCCAATCTTCCCCTCTTTAACAAGCTCCTGAACTTTCCTGAAGTTGTGATCGAATCTCCTGTTAAACCCAATCTGTAATTTTACCCCTGCTTTCTCCACAGCATCAAGGGCTTGATATATGTGGTCAACATCAAAATCTATGGGTTTTTCACAGAATATATGCTTTCCTGCCTCAGCAGCTTCAATGATTATTTGGGCATGGGTATCGGTGGATGAACAGATCATCACCGCATCAATCTCAGGGTCTTCCAAAATTTCCCTATAGTCGGAATAAACATTTTTTATGCCCAGTCCATGAGCCCAGTTCTTAATTCTATCCGTGTATATATCTGCAACGGCTTTTAATTCAGCGTTGGGAATACTGAATATTATGTTTTCCGCATGAAGTTTACCAATTCTCCCGGCCCCGATAACTCCCAATTTAATCTTTCTTTCCATATCCTCATTCCCCCCTCCTGTAATCCGGTGTCTTCATCATTTTAAAGGCCCGCTTTCTCCCTGATATAATTCCGTGCTTTGAGTGCATATTCGAAAGGATTAGCTTTGGCCGGATCCTGTTCAGCTTCAACGACAAACCAGCCCACATAGTCATTTTCAGCAAGTATGTTGAATAGGGGAGCAAAGTCTATCATACCGTCTCCTGGCACCGTGAACACTCCCTCTTTCACCGCCCTAAGGAAACTCCAACCCTCCCGCTTAACCTGAACCAGTACTTCCTTTCTGATATCCTTCAGATGAACATGTTTTATTCTATTCACATACTTCCTTAATACAAATTCAGGATCTTCGCCGGCAAAGACAAGATGCCCCGTATCAAACAAAAGAAAAACATAATCCGGTTCGGTCATATCCATAAGTCTGTCTATCTCCTCCAATGTCTGAACACCCGTCCCCATATGATGATGATATGTCAATGTCATGTCCTTCTCCCTGGCCAATCTTCCCAACTCATTAAGCCCATCTGCAAGCCTTTTCCATTCATCTTCGTTGAAATGGGGTTTTCTGTCAAAGATTGGAATATCCATTAGCCCCTGAATGCTATGCCCCTGCTCCGAAGCTCCTATGACCCTTGCTCCTACTTCATATAGAAAATCCCTTTGCTTTATAAAGGCGTCAACCGTTTCTTTCAGAGGTTTAGTTGTAAAATAAGCGCTAAACCATGCATTACATACCGTCAAACCCCTGAGATCCAGAGCTCTTTTCAAAACTTTCGGATCTTTGGGATATTTGTTTCCTATCTCGGTGCCGGCAAATCCTGCAAGAGCCATTTCGCTAATGCATTGTTCAAAGGTATTCTCCGCTCCCAGTTCCGGCATATCATCATTTGTCCATGCTATGGGAGCAATACCCAGTTTCACCTTCCCTTTATCAAACATGCTTGCCTCCTATTCTTATCAATATTATGTTTTTTAAATAAATCCAATGATTAGAGATTTGGCTTTGTAAGCGTCAGACTTATCGAGGAAATCAGTTTTAATACCGTCTGGCTTTATCCAGTTCCCGCTGTAGAGCTTCGGAAGCCTTAACAATGCTCTCTTTTTCAGCCACTTCAGCAACGCCCACCCTCCACCAGGACTCATAATCGTGGGTCATGGTCTTGGGGAGAACCTTAATATCGATCAAAGTTGATACCCTCTGCTTTTTTGCGTCCTCTACAGCTTTTCTTAACTCCTCTTCATTTCGCACCGTATAGGCCTTACAGCCGTAGCTCTCCGCATTCTTGGCAAAATCTATAGTCATCAGCCTGCCATCCAGCTTTCCTGTTTTAGGGTTCCTATATCTGAATTCCGTCACGAAACTGCCCATTCCGTTGCCCATTTGCAGATTGTTTATACAGCCAAAAGACATATTATCGAATACCAGTAAGTTAATCTTCATCCCTTCCTGTATCGAAGTGGACAGTTCGGAATGTAGCATCATGTACGATCCATCTCCAAGGAAGGAATACACTTCCCTGTCGGGGCAGGCCATCTTTACGCCCAATGCAGCATTAACCTCGTATCCCATACACGAGTAACCATATTCCATGTGATAGGTATTGGGTTTTCTTGCCCTCCATAAACGCTGCATATCCCCGGGCAGGCTTCCCGAAGAGCCTACAACAATTGCGTTCTCATCCAGCATCTCGTTCAATATGCCCAATACCCTTGTCTGAGTCAAATATGAGCCTGTTAGTTCTCCAAACTCTTCTATTACATGATCGATATGCCCCGCTATTTCCGGCTTAAACCCATCCCCGGTATATTTTAGATTATATAGGCGCTCCAGCTCCCGATTCCATCTGTCCCTTGCTTCCTTTATTTCGGTGGTATAAGATGATCTGTAGCCTATTTTTCGCAATTCTTTAGTCAGCATTTCGAGAGCAATTTTCGCATCGGCGACAATCTTTACAGCATCCAATTTATAAGCATCAAACTCCGCCACATTTATATTTATGAAATCTACATCCGGATTCTGGAATAACCACTTGGAAGAAGTAGTAAAATCCGTATATCGGGTTCCCACTCCGATAATCAAATCGGCCTGTTTTGCAATTGAGTTAGCTGCAAGGTTCCCGGTGGCCCCTATACCGCCAAGGTTCAGCTCATGATCCCATGTTATTGCACTTTTCCCTGCCTGAGTTTCACCAAAGGGGATATTGAATTCTTCCGCAAATATCCTGAAAGCATCTGCAGCCTCCGAGTATCTTACTCCTCCTCCGCATATGAGCAACGGCTTTTTCTTGGTCCTTATCAGTTCAACAGCATCCCTGATCATTTCGTCGGTTGGGGGTCTTCTCTCTATCCGGTGTATTCGCTTTTTAAAAAAGTCCACCGGATAATCGTAGGCTTCACCTTGCACATCCTGAGGCAAAGCAATGGTAACAGCTCCGGTATCTGCCGGATCGGTCAACACCCTCATGGCATTTATCATGGCTGTCATAAGCTGTTCGGGACGGCTGATTCGATCCCAATATCTGCTGACAGCGCGGAAAGCATCGTTAGTCGTGATATTGACATCGTGGTAATGTTCGATCTGCTGTAGCACCGGATCCGGCTGTCGGGATGCGTATGTGTCCCCCGGCAGGAATAACACCGGAATGCGATTGGCAGTTGCTGTAGCTGCCGCAGTCACCATATTTGCAGCCCCCGGCCCTACGGATGAAGTGCAGGCGTATATCTGCCTCCTATGCTTCTGTTTTGCATAGCCCATAGCCGCATGGGCCATCCCCTGCTCGTTCCTGCCCTGGTGTACGATTAAAGAACCGGGTTCCTGTTCCAGCGCCTGACCCAATCCCAAAACATTTCCGTGTCCGAACAAGGTAAAGATACCCCTAACAAACTTCTGCTCTACACCATCAAATTCCACATACTGGTTATCAAGAAATTTAACGAGAGCCTGTGCCATTGTAAGCCTAACGGTCTTCATATTTAACTACCCCCTTTATCCATCTATACTTATAAATCGGGCCATACCTTTGCATCTTCAGCCAATAACCACTTGTGTTCGGGTACAAAGATCCTCTCATCAAAAGGATCATCCTCCAGGTTTCTTATAACCCAGATATAATACATGGCATACCCCGGAGCAGCAACCTGTGAATGGGTGACCTGATTCGTTATTATGGCTGTATCGTTGTTTCTGACCTTGAAAACATCCTCACCGCATTCAGAATACCCAAAGCCCTGCTCGGGATAAAATTTATAAAAATATATTTCCGGCTGGGGATGGTAATGGGGGGGATAGCTTGACCATTTGCCCGGGAAATTAATGACTTCACCAACTACAAGATTTGCATAATCAGCGGTGGAATAGTCAAATACGGTTCTCACAATTCTTGTAGATGTTTCCCCCACTGCAGTGCCTTTGCCGAATTCCTCAACCCTGCACTCGTCAGGTGAATAAAGCATGGGACTAAACCTGCGCTCATTATATGTCTTTGTCACCGCTATTTCAGCTTCATCGGAGAGCCCAGTGATTCTAACCCCCTGTCCTGCAGGTACATGCAAACACCAGGGTTCCTCATCAAGAAATGAATCCCGCTTTATTACTTTCTCCTGCTCTTCCCATTCCAGCTTAACTTCTCCATTTATCAGCAAATAAGCCCGCTCCTTGTCTTCAGAGTCGAGCTCCTCCTGTCCTTTCAGCAGCTTCAAAATTCCAAAATCCATCATTGTATTGTGTTCCTTATCATCTATACCAGTAATCCGAGTATAACCGGCTCCAAAAGGTCCTTTCTGCCGAATGATCAATTTAACACCTCCTGTTCTTCCTTTCAAGCACCTTTTTAACCTTTGCAACAATATCGCTGGAGGTCATCTCAAACCTCTCAATCAAATAATCCACCGATCCGACTTCTCCGAACAGATCCCTTACCCCTATTCTTTCCATGGGAACCGGTACGCTCTCTACAAGCACCTCAGCCACCGCCGAGCCCAGTCCGTTTATTATACTGTGATTCTCCGCAGTAACAATCGCGCCCGTTTCTTCCGCACACTTAATAATCATTTCTTTATCAATTGGTTTCAAGGTAAATATATTTACAACCCTGGCCGATATTCCTTCTTGTGCCAGAGATTCAGCTGCTTTTAAGGCCTCAGCTACCATAATTCCGGTAGCAAAAATGGTAACATCCTTTCCGTCTTTCAATTGGACTCCTTTCCCTATCTCAAATGTTGAACCTTCCTCATAGATCCTTATTGGGTTTCTCCTGAGAAGACGGATATAAAACACCCCGTAGGGTTCAACCAGCTGTTCCAACAGATTCTTTAGCATTACGGTATCAACTGGTTCCAGGATCGTTACATCGGGAATATTCCTCAATATCCCCATATCTTCAAAGGGCATGTGAGTTCCGCCGTTAAATGCCGCCGTGACACCCGGATCGCTTCCGGTAATCCTGACATTAAGCTTTGCATAACCGCACGAAAGAAAAATCTGATCGAAGCAGCGCCTTGTGGCAAAAGAAGCAAAACTATGGGCGAAAGGAATCTTCCCGGTAGCGGAAAGCCCGGCAGCCACCCCGATCATATTCGCTTCCTGAACGCCTACATCAAAAGCTCTATCGGGAAATGCCTCTTTGAACGGGATCATTCCCATTGATTTCATAAGATCCGCATCCAGAACAACAATTCTGTCATCCTTCTCTGCCAGCTCTATCAGGGTGCTACAATACACATTTCTCATCTCAACTTCTTCCCTGACCTTGTTCTTTGTGATTATAACGCTCATGTCCTCACCATCCCGTTAAGCTTTTCTTCAAGGACTGCCAGGGCTTCATTCATTTGTTCCCTGCTAACCGTCATATGATGATTATCAACAATTCCCTCAGCAAAGGAACAGTCCTTTCCCTTTATGGTATGGAGTACAATGACAGATGGCTTGCCATTAACCTCTTTTGCTTTAGCTACTGCCTCATATATTTGCTTCACATCATGTCCATCAATTTCCAGAGCATGCCAGCCAAAGTTTTCAAACTTCGCCTTTACATCCCCCAAATCGTTGATATCCTTTACATAGCCATCAAGTTGCTGCTTGTTATAATCCACAAAAGCTATCAATCTATCCAGCTTTTGATGAGCCGCAAAGAGTACAGCTTCCCACACCTGCCCTTCCTGGATCTCCCCATCTCCAAGTATGAGATAAGTATAGCTGTCCCTGCCATTTAGCCGGTGCCCCAAGGCTATTCCAACGGCCAAGGAAGCTCCCTGGCCCAGGGAACCGGTTGTCATGTCCACACCTATGGTTTTGTTCCTGTCGCAGTGGCTTGGCAGATTGGTCCCAGGCCTGTTCAACGTTTCCAGTTCTTCTACGGGAAAATATCCTTTTAATGCCAAAGCTGCATACAGGGCCGGCCCGGCATGTCCCTTGGAGCATACCAACCAATCCCGGTCCTCCCATTTCGGGTTATCCGGATCAATATTCATAAGCTCTCCGTATAGGACAGCTAAAGTATCTGCAATTGACATCGCTCCCCCTATATGCCCAAATCCAAGATTCCCGATCTGTCTGATGGTCTCCATCCTTATCTTTAAGGCAAATAACTTCAACTCTTTTATCCTGTCCTGACTTAACATACATTTCCCTCACAAAAATCTATTTTTATCGATTCCTAATTCCTCAGGGAAGCCTTCCTCATAGCTTCTATAAGAGGAAGCCTCTTTCCAGAAAGGAATCTGACCATTGCCCCTCCTGCTGTACATACATAATTTATCTTTCCAAGATCTATATACCGGGTTGCCGAGCTTACCGTATCTCCTCCTCCGATAACCGAATAACCTTTGGCCGACGCTACAGCGTTCCATACCTCCCGGGTACCAACTTCAAAGTTCTTATTTTCATAAACGCCCATCGGCCCATTGACAAATATTGTACCGGCAGTCTCAATAATGCCTTTGAATAGCTCTATGGTCCTGCTGCCTATATCCATAAACATCTCATCCGCCGGAAGTTCATCCACAGAAATCTCATATCTTTTGCCATCCCTTTCAAAAGCCAGGTCCAAAGGAGCAATTATCCTCCCGGGGTAATCATTGAGATATTCTCTGGCCTGATCAATGAAAACATCAAGGGATCTGTCTTTTATAAATTTCTCCTTCTCTTTACCTATCGAAATCCCCTGAGCCATAAGCATTATCTCACCCGTCACACCACCGGTCAGTATCTTATCAGCCGTTCCGTTCTCAAGAACCTGCTTCATCATTCCAAAGGCATCGGATATCTTTAGTCCCCCCAGGACAAATATTGACGGCTTTTCCGGAGATTCCATAACCTTTGTTAGGGCCTCCACTTCGTCAATTAAAAGTTTGCCGCCTGCAGTCGGAAGGATTTCCTGAAAGGCTACCATTGAAGGAGCATTTCTATGGGCTGCCGCAAAAGCATCGTTTACATAGTAGTCCATTAAGGGCGCAAGGTTCCTTACCAGATATGTATTTAACATCTCTTCCGGCTTTAGCTTGACGGCATTCTCAAATGTGGATACCTCTTCGCACAGATATCTCAGGTTACCAAGCAGCACCGCTTCCCCAGGCTTCAGGCTTTTCACAGCTTGCTGTGCAGCAGGACCTGCCACATCATCTATATATTTGACATCAACGCCTAAATAGAAAGAAAGCTTCTCAGCATGTTCGGTCATGGGTATAAGATTATGATAATCCAAGGTATCACCTTGATGGGCTATTATTGCAAGCTTTGCCTTATTATCAAGCAGATACTTAAGCGTAGGAATACTTTTCCGTATTCTGTTATCGTTTACAATCTTTTTTAATACGGGATCAATCGGCGAATTAATATCAACCCTGAGCAACACTGTCTTGCCGCTGTAATCAAATGATTCCAGCGGCCTGATACCGGAAATCAATTTTACTTCCATTTTCCCAACCCCAGATATTTATTTGTAAGCCCCACCGCCTTAAGCCTATCGGTTTGCATTTCCATCGCCGCCCTTATGGCATCCATGGTCTCAGGAATAACAACGGCTTCCTGCGGAATATTTACTGCAAACATTATATCGTCTCCGGAATTGACTATCGTTTCCTCCCATATGGCTATTTCGTACATGTCTCCCCTGGGATTCCCCAAATCTCTGGCATATCTAAACAGGGAAGCATTGCCTAAAAAGCCGTCCGCCAACCTCACCATTCTTATCCTCGGATGTTCATTGAATATGCTGATGGCTTCATCCTTTTCTATCTTTCTCTTGGTTGACGCAACAATCGTGATGATGTGCCCATGGGTTACGGGGGTATGTACCAGAATGCCGGTAGCATCTATATGGGGCATGATGGTCATTAAATCGACAGCCTGATGATTCGGTGCCTTATCCACCTGAAGTGCATTGGTAAGTCCTCTGTGATAATCCCCAGGATCGGCGACACGTCTGATTATTGTTATTGCAACCTTTGTCACCCCAACGGCCCTGTCAAGGCAATCAACAGCTCTGATAAGACCCGTCGTGTTGCAGGATGTAAGCTTCAAAAACTGCTTGCCAATACCCTTTTCGTAGTTAGCATAGCCGTGAAAAAAAACATCCGCTACACTGTTTTTCTCCCCGCCCTGGAAAACTGCCTTTTTGCCATATTTCTCATATAGTAGCTTGTTCTTGGCTCCAACTCCGGCACTGGTTGCATCTAACAAGATGTCACATTCCTTTACAAGATCCTCCAGTGTCCCGGATATGGGAATTCCCGCCTCATCAAAGAGCTTTTGGTTGTCGGGAAGCGCATTGTACAGCTTATACGGCATCCCTTTTTCCTTCAGCGCTCTAACCGATAGAGTCGGAGCTACATCGGCAATCCCCACTAGCTCCATATCCTTCTGTAGCGCAACCCCGTCCGCCAGCCTTTGACCTATGACTCCATAACCGACTACTCCTACTTTTACCAATGTCAACACCTCCCAAAATCAAAACCAATATATTGATATCTATATATTATCAATTTCCAAAGATATATCAATATAGAATGGAATATTTAATGTATACGGAATATTTCAAGCATATATTAACCGGCTAAAGTATTGGATCCGGCATGCCTTGACTCCCTGATAAGGCTAACCCCCATCGACACTGCGCCGAGAAACGATATCAGGCACCACATTATAAACACATTATTCCAACCGGAACTATCCACGATGAAGCCTGTAAAGGCACCTGCAAGACCCGAACCCAGATAAATGGAAAAATCAATAAAGCCGGCTACCGACGATACCCGCCCATATTGCTTGTAGCTTAAAGGTATTATAGCGGTCATGGCCGGGTTTGCACCGAACACAAAAGCTGAAGCCCCGGCTATTAGGATCACGCTAAGAACGGCGCTTTTGTCTATAAGGAATACCAGACCCAGGGATGAGATACAACTCCCCAGCATAAGCAAAAGGATGGTCAGCTTCTCTTTATATTTTAACAATCTATTAAGCCAACCCGCAAAAATAATGCCGATGAAATTCAATACGGGTATGATTAGAACGACCCCTACCGTTAATATCAATGATAAGTTCTGCGTATCCATAAGCAGTTTCGGGCTCCAAAATGATACACTATCCTTTATCATACCTTGTGCTATTCCGGTGAATGCGATAAAGAGCAAATTCGTTCCCTTTATTAACTTCCAGAAGGGCACACTTTCAGTTTCCGTCTCAATGTAGTCATCATCAATCCCTTCACCGTTCTCATGCCTTACAAGGTGAACATCCGAAAATCCGGCATCCGACGGTTTATTCCGTGCCATTACATACCAAACACAAGCTAAAAGCAGCACAATGCCTGCCGGAATCCAGAAAGCCCACCTCCACTCGAGCCTGGCAAGCACAAGTCCGGAGATGCCCCATGCAAGAAGATATCCAATTATGAGTGAAAAGGACATCCCGAATGCAACCGAATTGTGCATTCTGCTGGGATACCAATTTGACAATGTCCTTACTATGGGGCCCCATAGCATTGATTGAAATATTCCATTTGCTCCCCAGAGCAGTACCAAAATAATTAAAATGCTGCTGAAACCGAACAGAACATTCAGCACGGCAGAAACCACCAGACCAATAAATATAAATGTCCTGCTGTTTACCCTGTCACCTATGTAGCCATTGACCAGCTGTCCTATTGCATAAATCCAAAAGAAGGAAGTTCCTATTAAACCTATGCTGGTGCTGTTTAGTCCCAACGCATCCTGAATACTGGGAAGAGCAACCGATATATTAACCCTGCATATATAGGCGGCAGTATACGCAATGAAGCACGCTGCAAAGATCCGAATCTGCCATTTTTTCATATCTTTTTCCATTACCATTTTATATCCTATCCTCCGATTTTTCCGCTATCCCTTAAAGCACTTTTCCAACAGCCTGCCGGTTCTTCCCTGCATCAGCCTCAGCAATTCAACTGCATTGGAATGGCCGCATATATAATCCTTCATCAACCGACCTTCTTCAAAGCACAATTCATCATGAAGCGGGAAATACTCGTTTAACAGAAAATCGGCATATTTGACAAGCCTAAAGGGACCGTAAATCCTGAAGGCTTCTCCCGGATAATGTTCCACCGCTACACTGTTCAAACTCTTAACTGCATGAATTATGCTTTCAAGCTCCAAATCCTTGGAAAATACTATCGTATACATCCAGTTAGACCAATTGCCATTCACGGTGCCATGGGAATCGCTGGCTCCAACAATCGGTATTTCCAGGCCTTTTGCCCTGGCCTCGTTATAGTATGCCGTCTGCATATTGTTGCTGTGAACCTCGTGTCCCCCCAAGAGTTCAAAAGCATCAAAAGGTTTCGTCTCAAACAAATAATCAATAAATTTTTCTGCTATATGATACACATTGGCAATCCAATGGGGATGACAGAATATGCCCAGTCCACCGGCCTCTCTTATGCGTTCAAAACACCATACGCAGGACGCATATTGATATGCATTTACCCCTTCCGGAACTTCTATTTGCTCCATTATTTCCCTTACTTCACGGTAGTACCTATCGGGATCCTTTTCAAATAATTCGTTTATGCTAAACCTGCCTCCAAAATTTACCATATGGACATGGTTCTTGTATGGATGCACTTCTTCCCCGTTAAATAACTTTAGATCTATGGGTATACCTTGGTATGCCCTAATCGCTTCCTCCGAAGGATACCACAGATGATGATCAGTAACAGCTATAAAGTCAAAGCCGTTTTTTCTGTAGTTGGCTGCAACAATTTCGGGTGCTTCCCTCCCATCCGAATGGAAGGAATGGAGATGAAAATCTCCCTTATAGGGACGCAGTTCATATAGATCCGGGTATAAAGAATAGACCATAAAGTTACCCACCGGTCTTTCTCTGTCTCTATCCTTTATCGGCATCTTAAAGACACGTATAATGTGTGCCTGTTCGCCGGGAAACGCATATTCAAACTTCAGCGAACCGTTACTGGGTTTTACAACAATAGAATCATAATCGACATCGAGAGATTCCCGGGTTTCGCACATTGGAAGAAACATGACCAGATACTCGGTATCGCTCTTAAACTCAGCATGCCTGCCCAAAGGCCTTATGGTAATCTCGGTCTTTACTCCGGCTCTTACTATCTTGGGAAATATTTCGTAATAAGCCAGTTCGGTTTTCATAAATACACCTCTTCCATTTTTACTTCATATCCTCTTGCATTTATCTGATTAGAAATCCTAAAAGCGTGGCGATTTCATCAGCTTCTGTTTTATCACATAATATGATTCGGTGTCAAGATTTTCCCATGGGGATACAGTTATAAACTACTTATCCCTTTCCCTGCTTGTTTATGCCCAATTTAGCCAGCATTATTTGGGTACTCCTACGTATATCTTCAGCTTTACAGCTACGCCCCAGTTCCATTACTTTTAACGGTATCTTTCTTATAATATCAATATATTTGTCCATCTTGTCAGAAAACTGGTATGGACAGAGATGATCGGTACAGTCCAATATATCATGTATATGCACCCCTATTGTCCGCTCTACCAAAGCGGCCGCCTCCTTATAGCTGTCAAACATCCCCATCTGTTCGAGAAGCATACCATGCCCCACATCATACCAAAAAAATACCGGCAAATCCTTAAGGCCTTCCAGTAAAGTATGCACCTCATAAAATACAGGAATCTGGTAACACCTGGTTCTGTTTTCCAAGCCTAGCGCTATACCATATCCCTTTTTGACAATGTATTCACAAATGGTTTCCACGCTTTGTCTTATCAGTTCAACATATGCCGGGCTGCCGGATTCCCTGACATTAAGCATTTCTTCATAAAGAGCCTTATATTCCGGCGTGTCTTTTTTGCCTTCAAGCAGCAGTTCCTCCAGCATTTTATTGTAATCTTTTGAAACAGGAACTTCACCGGGATGTATGACAACCGCCGATGCTCCGAATCTCACAGCATATTCTATGGTATTTATCGTATAATCCACTGCCCTCCTTCGCATCTCTGGGTCGGGATAACCCAAAAGCAGCGAGTCGGTCCCGAAAGCATCGTCGGATATCTTTGGGAAAACGTTGTGGATGCTGGTAACCTTTATTTTGCCCCGTTCAGCCATTGGCAATATTTCTTCAGCCATTTCCCTTGTTACATTATAACTCAACTCAACTTTATCATAGCCCAGAGCTATGATTTCGTTGATCATTTCTTTTCCGCTCGTATGCCTTCTCACATTCCATGAAGTTGATAGGGAAAAAATATTGCTGTTATCCATGTTTCTTCTCCTGTTAATATTTAATACTTATATATTATATCATATCATAGGTTGAAGGGGTATAAACCCCTTCAACCATTTGACAAATATTTATTTGAATTTATACATTAGTTTGCCGATTTACGCATGAGCTCGAATTCTCTCTGCCTACCTTCAACAATTTTCAATGCACCGTTGGCTTCAAGCTCTTTTACGCCTTCCTCCCACACCTGTTCAAATTTGCCAGGTTCAGCCATAATCAGACTTGCCAGGAATTTTTCCCATATTGGCCGGAGTCCACCTTCATAAGTAGCTTTTTCCGGAATTCCTGCCATCTGGAGCGGGAATCTCATGTAGCCGTTCTCTTCAATGCCACGATGTATCTGCTCTGCATATTCAGCAGTTTCCTTTGATCTCGCTCCGGACCTCTGAACTCTTGACCACTTTGGATCCGGCAGACGGCCTAACATGATATGTTCACGACCTCCCAGCCTATGACCCCATGCCTTCAGAGTTTCTTCGTCTTTAAACATGGGACCAAGCACCGGATCCATATCGTAGGTTTCGCCTTCTATACCAAATTGGATGGCTATCATATGTTCAGGTGTAACCACAAAATCCAGATATTTGATTGCTTCATCAACCGCTTCACTATAAACTGGCACAAAGGCATAGGTCAAAACTACGCTGTCAAGGGGATTCCGAACAACGTTATCATACTTATTTGTCCAGGGATGACACCACTCAAACTTGGCTTCAGGTATATTGGCCTGCAGCATGCTGTGCCAGCTTTCCGGATTTTCAGGACCCCAACCGTTGAAAAGGTTATCACAATATGAGCCGGCATTTCCGGTAACGATATCCCTTATGAAATCCTGCTTCTCGGAATCAAGGGCAAAGTTGGGACTGATCAGACCTTCCTGGTACATCTGGTTCATAAACTGCATACCTTCTTTGAAGCCTTCCTTCAAATACTCGGTACCATATCCGGAATAAATGTAGTATTCCTCTCTCTCGGGATCAAAGTATTCAGGAGGATAGAATCTTGTAACAATTCGCTCCCAATCGGTAAAATACCTGGTATGATACATGGCATATGGGACTACATCCTTTGCATTGTTTACCAGTCCTGCCTTTTCAAGCTCATCTGCTCTTGCCTTAAAAGCTTTCATCACGCTATACCAGTCATCGAAAGTTGTTGGTATTTCCAATCCGAGAGCATCCAGCCAGTCCTGACGAATCCAGTAGTGACTTATTGCCGGAATTTCTTCTTTTCCGGGAATGGCAACCAGGTTACCGAAGAACGTGCCATAGGTTTCAATAAAGTCCTCACCCAGATAATTCTTTATATTGGCACCATATTTGTCCAGGCTGGGTTTCAAATCTGCCAAAGCACCGTTAATTGCGAGATTGGAAACAAAGGAAACTGAACCCACAGTTACATAGAATAAGTCGGGCGCTTTTCTTGCGGCCATCATTAGCTGATAATTCTGCATAGCGGAATCGCTGGTATCATCAATTATCTCGAATTGAACATCGATATTGTTTGGTTTTCCGAAATTTTCCTTAATATAATCGGTGGCCCAACAATCATCGATATACTCTCCACTGCCTTCTGGATATTCTTCCCTTCCTGCTGAAGCAATGCCGACCCTCAGCAC
Organism: Clostridiales bacterium DTU074; assembly: GCA_001513075.1. Lineage (GTDB taxonomy): Bacteria > Bacillota > Clostridia > Caldicoprobacterales > Caldicoprobacteraceae > DTU074. The sequence goes on from LFSE01000081.1 coordinate 17,642, forward strand.
TTTCGGTGGAGATTGTTCTTCTTCTTTTTCTTCTTCAGCTGATGCTTCCCCTTGTTCAACATCCTTTGGTTCCTCTTTTTCAGAGTCTTTCGGAGCTTGTCCAGCACATCCTGCAACTATTGAAACAATTAGACAGAGCGTCAAAAGCAAACTAAATAATTTAACTCTTTTCATCCTTAAAGCACTCCTCCCTTTTTATTTTTATTTAACCTGAATGAAATTCAGGCTAATATTCACAGGCCATGCTCTCCTATCCCTTTATGGAACCAAGGGTAACCCCCTTTACAAAGTATCTTTGAAGCCACGGATAAACAAGGATAATAGGTACAATTGTAAAAAGAATATTGGCTGCTTTTTGAGATTCCTTTAATATTCGCACCCTTCTGGTTGTTCCATCCAATTTTCTCATCATCAGCTCGGTATCTACCGTTACATTAAGCATTCTCTGCAAAAGTAACTGTAAGGGCACTAAATCATTTCGGGTAGGCAGGAAAAATATGGCGTCGGAAAAGCTGTTCCATCTGCTTACTGCGAAAAATAATGCCAATGTTGCAAGGGCAGGTAAAGAAAGTGGTATATATATTGAAAAAAGAATTTGAAAATCATTGGCTCCGTCCAGCTTAGCAGACTCCTCCAGGCTGTCAGGTATTTGCTGAAAAAAGCTTTTCAATATGAGCATGTTATATGTGCTGAAAAGACCAGGTAAAACAAGTACCCAGAAAGAGTCGATCAAATTCAGGTCTCTGTATAGCAAATAGGACGGAATCAATCCTCCGCTGAAATACATAGGGATCATGAAGAAGCCGAGGACTTGCACCCTCCCTTTCAACGTTTTTTTAGAGAGGGGATACGCCGCCAACATGATAAACACCAGCGCCAATACCGTATACAGAGCCGTCAAAAATACTGTGAATACAAATGAATCGATTAGCTCTTTGTTTTTAAAAACCGTTTGCCAGGTATCCAATTGCGGTTCTACGGGCAAAAAATAGACCTCGCCCGATAAGATTGCCCTTGATGAACTCAAAGAAACAGCTATTAAATTGATAAAGGGAAAGACAAATATTATAATAAAAACCACAAGAACTATCACTTCAAAAAACGTTTGCCCCAACTCATTTTTAATATTTGACTTCCGTTTTCTCGCATAATAACCTGATTGCACTTCTCGTCCATGGTCCCTTCCTTTGGTCACATCTATCTTTTTTGCTTCATCTGAATGTTTGTTTAACATAACTACATAACCCCTCTCACATTCATACAAATTACCACAGGCCTTCTTCTCCTAACGCCTTGCTTATTGCATTAACCGTCAACACCATGACAGCCCCGACCACCGATTGGAAAAGCCCCACAACGGTAGCTATTTTAAAATCGCCCTGGCCTAAACCAACATAATATACAAACAGGCTTATGACCTCGGACACTTCTGTAACCAATGGATTGGAGAAGACAAAAGGTCTATCAAAGCCGATGGATATGATGGAACCCATTCTTAATATAAACATGAGTACAATAGTTGGCTTGATTGAAGGAAGGGTTACATGCCAAATCCTTTGAATTCTATTAGCACCATCTATTATTGCTGCCTCAAATAATTCGGGATTTATTCCTGCTATAGCTGCTATATATATTATTGATCCCCATCCGACGCCTTCCCATACTCCTGATACTACATAGGTAAAAAGCCACCAGATGGGATGGGTGAGAAAAGGAATCTCTTCCATACCAATGGATGTCAAAATCTGATTGATGAGCCCGGTTTTGGGAGCGCATAACTGATATACTATTCCTCCCACTATAACCGTGGAAAGAAAATGGGGAAGGTAACTCACCGTCTGTACTATTCTGACTATTTTAGCCCTTTTCATTTCGCTTATCATGATTGCAAGTATTATAGGCATAGGAAAATAAACTATTAAAGAAAGTAAGTTTATCACAAGGGTGTTTCTAACTACCCGGCCAAAACGCGGAAGTGAAAATGCATACTTAAAATTATCCAGCCCCACCCACGGACTTGCCCAAACGCCTTTCATGAAATTGTAATCTTTAAAAGCAACAAGAATTCCGTACATAGGCACATAGGAAAACAAAAAGACAATGGAGACGGGCAGCACAAGCATCAAATACTTTTGCCAATCCCTTTTCAAATAATAAGAAAAGCCTCTTTTTTTAGGTGTAAAATAGCCATTAACAGCTGTAGCACTATTACTTTTACTGCTATTCATATATTATCCCCCTTGCATACCCCCGTATATTAAATAGAAGCGTCTGCTCATATTAATAAATGCTTACATTTATATAAATCAATGCATAGTAGTACATGGTTAAATGTTTGTTTAAAACATTTGTTTTATCCCCGGCAACTCTTAATAACGAGGGTGTTACTTCAGTCTTCCTGCTTCTGAAAAAATCTACAAGCAGTTTGCGATATAAATTTTGTTATTTATATAATAGCAATCTTTTATAACAAGTAAAGAATCACTTTTGAATATGACTTTTACTTTTGATCGTTGAACAACCTTCACTTTTAAAATCAGCTTAACTTTTGATCATATATGGCTTTAGCCTGGGCTTTTTGGGCGATTTTTCTATACATCCCAGGGGTTATGCCTTCATGTTTTTTGAAAAATCTGTTAAAGGATTGATCGTTATTATATCCGGACATGGTGGCTATCTCAGCGATAGTTAAGTCCGAATTGGCAAGCAGAGACTTGGCATGCTCAACCCTGATACTATTCAGATAGTCCAGAAAGTTTATACCAACCTCTTCCTTGAACATCCTTCTTACATGGGAATAGCTCAGATTCAAATGATCGGCTATCCATTGAATATCCAAGTCAGGACATGTATACTTATTTTTTATAATTTCAATTATTTTCATTACATATTTTTTGTTATCCAATCTTTCCGCATGGTTTTCCAGATAAGATATTACCTTATCATAGAAAGTACAAAGCCATTGCTGCATTTCATCTAACGTTTCAATTTCCATTATTTCCATAAAAATATTGCTGTTTTCCTCAAATATATTGTTTATTGTAATATACAGTGAAGCCAAATACTCCGATGTCTTGCTTATAAGATGTATAACGGTTTGAATCACGCTTTCATAACTAACATTATGCCTTCCTTTTAACTCTCTAACAAATTCATGTATAAGGTTTCGTATTTCCATATTAGAATTGGACTTCAGGTAATTGAGGACGTACGAATCCTTATCCTGGAAATAATTGCAGGTCTCTTTCCTCCATTTAATATCTTGGTAAGCAATACAACACCCATATCCGTAGAAAAATCTATAATCTAAAGCCTTTTCGGCTTCAATAAAGGAGTTATGTATATTTTCGCTCCCCTTATATATACATCCTAAAGCCAATGATATTGAAATATCCTTAATAGCGTCCACTTCAGCCAATATCATATCGCAAATTGATCTGCTTATGTTATTAAATTCGTCCAACTGTTCTTTATTCACACTAATAATCGTAACTATTTTATCCATCTGTAAAATAGCGCTATAACCCTTTGCATATCTGTTAACCACCTGATTGCATATATTCAAAATAACCGACTTATACTGTTCCTGCTCCTTAGAAGTGAACTTGCTTGAAAACTCCCTGTACCTGTCAATTGAGATAAGGAGACATGCATTGTAGTCGTTAAGAGCAAGATATTCCGGACTTTCTTCACTTATCCTGCCCATTATTAGGCGCATTATATGTGCTTCCAAAAGCTTTTGCCGGTTTGCCTTAATAATTTGCTCCGTTTCCCTTTCTTTATTAATAAGTTTATTTACGGCATCATATATCAGGATAAGCTCATTCTTTTTAAGTGCATGATCGCTTATATCGCTTATAATATAATTCTTCAGCTGATCAAAAACCTTTCCAATAGGGTTGTATATTCTCCTGGACATCAAATAGGACAATATGATCCCGACAAATAAAATGGAAGCTGACAATAGAGTTATCATAGATTTAAACAGTAATATCTTGTTAAATAATTGCCCCGCATGATCCACACTTATGACTATAAGATTACTTTTCATTGAACTCCAAAATGTAGTCAGGTATTCCCGATCATTATTATGAAAAGTTAAAAAACCTTGATCGCTGTTATGAGCTAATACCCGGTCTATCACTGCTGAACTATCAATTTCCATTTTCCCGCCATCATCCAGTCCGTTGAAGAGTATCCTTCCTCGCTTGTCAACGATTAAATAAACCTCAGAACTATCCGGTAAGCTCTTAAAATCCTTAAACATCTCATTGTATCTTACATTAATTGCCACTGCTCCCCTTAATCTAATATATTTGAGGGGAAATATAAAGGTAAGCACATCTTCAACATCTATGCCTTCATACTTTAAGTAATCGGGTAACTTCGCATTGACTGGTTTTCGCACATCGGTAATGTATACTTCGAAAAAATCAATATCATTAATGGAATTCATCCATTGAGTATCATAAAAATCTTCAGTTTTATATATTCCACCTGTAGAACATATAACAATTTGTTCATCCTTGTTGTAAAGATATATAGAATGAATATAATTCTTTAGACCCCTTGTTTCTCTAAGCAATTGTTTTACGTCCATTACTTTAGAAACATTATCAAAACTGAATAGATTATCCCGATTAACATTATAAATGCTGTCGGTTCTTCTATCGTTTGCAATTGTAAGAGCACAATTATTAATCTCGTTGATATATGCATCAATGCTTTCCTGCATTATTTGAAGCTTCATTAAATTTGAATTAATTACCCTTTCTTTGCTGTCATTAATAATGCTTTCCCCGATAAAAATTGAGAATATCAAGATCGGAATAACCAAAAACATCAGATATGAAAAAAACAATTGATAGAGCAGCCTTTTTTGTTTTCCGGTTAAGGATTTTCCTATAAGTTTCATAATGCCTGACCTCACTCCGGTTTTATTTATACAATCATTACCGATTACTTCACTGTTCACAAAGTGTATATCGTAGGATATAGAATGTAGGTCTATTATAAACCATTGCTTTACCTTGCTTCAATATATTTATTCAATATACACCTTAACATAATGCATTTCCAATACCGATTAGATACTCAGGCCGGCAAACCTGGCCATTATTAGAAATTGTAACTAGTCTGCAAAAAATAGTCAACCACCTCTCCATTTCATTAATTGAAACGGAAAGGTGGTATCCTCAATTATCACTATTTCTCTGCCGATCCAACATATCCAGCACAGATTCATTCCGCCAGGAAGGGCATTCTCTTTCAGCTAGAGTCATTCATCAGGCATCAGATAATTTATAGTTCATATATTTGTTACCAATACATTTCCGGCAAGACTTCTTTTTGTCTTTCACACATCTCATTGATCATATCCACCGCATTTCTATAACTGGTCCCGTTAGGATCAATTAACAATGCCTGTAGCAGTTTTCGCCTGGATTTTTCCATATATGCTTCGATAAGTAAATGATGAATTGTGGCCTGAATCCTTATCATCTCGGCAATGGCCTCAGGCAAAGAAGCCATTTTTTCAGCATGAATGCCCGAACCATCCACATATGCTGGTACTTCAACAACCGTACCATCCTGAATTCCCGGAATATTGCCCTTATTTGGTACATTAACAGCATCAACACGTATCTTTGTGTTAAAAGCGATCGCTTCCATAATTGGTACACCAACTTCATGGGAAGGCCTTAAATCTTCCGCTCTGGCGTTCATCATCCTTTCCCTCCATGTTGGTCCCGGCTCAGGAGTGGGAAACAGCTCTCCCGCCAGCCTATTCTTACCTGAGGAGAGGGAATATATGAACTCAAGGGAATCGTCATTTCCCCATGGATTTCCATCGATGGGATCGTAATAGAACTGTACCAGTCTTCCAGCAAAAAAGTCCTCGGCCCAACTGATATATTCACCAATATGATTGGCACCGGGACACGGGAAAAGCCCGTAAACTTTAAAAGCCGTTCTCAAAAGGGCCAGCTCGTCCCATAGCGCAAGCTTATCGGCTTGTTTCTCCTTTTCTCTCAGGAGCGGGTAGAGATCCTCTCCGGTTTTCTTATGTTTGATCTCCTGAAACCAACCGAAGTGATTGAGACCACATGCCTTAAACTCAATATCTTCCTCGGGTATCTCCAAAAACCTGGATAGGTGTTCTACTCCCATTCCAATCCCATGACATAGGCCCACAACTTTAACTTTTGTTAACTTGGATACCGCTTCAACCAGTTTCGCTTCGGGATTTGAATAATTAATCAATAAAGCATTCGGACAAAGACGTTCCATGGTTTTCGCAATTTCAACCATAGGTGCCATATTTCTCAATGCATGAAACATTCCGCCAGGACCG
>LFSE01000027.1 GCA_001513075.1 Clostridiales bacterium DTU074
AAATCTCCTTTGTCCATTACATCTCGCGACGACCTTGAAGCGCTTTTGACAAAGTTACTTCATCGGCATATTCCAGATCCCCGCCTACCGGCAGTCCGTGAGCAATGCGGGTAACCTTTATCCCCATAGGCTTAAGTAGCCGGGATATATACACTGCAGTAGCTTCACCTTCTACATTGGGATTTGTAGCTAGTATAACTTCCTTCACCTTGTCATCGGCTATTCGATTGATAAGCTCCTTAATTTTTATATCGTCAGGGCCTACACCGTTCATGGGGGATATGACGCCATGAAGCACATGGTATAAACCCCTAAAATCCCTCGTTCTTTCCATAGCAATCACATCACGGGGATCCTCAACCACGCAGATAACAGATGTATCCCGCTGTAAGTTTGAACATATTCTACACGGACTTACATCGGTAATGTTCTGGCAAATCTGGCAATACCTTATCTTATCCTTTACTTCGGCAATAGCGCTGGCCAACTGATTAACCTGGTCCTCCGGCATGTTGATAATATAAAAAGCCAGCCTTTGAGCCGTTTTATTACCCACCCCCGGTAGCTTGGACAATTCGTTTATAAGTCTTGCTATTGGCTCGACATAATAATCCATATGTTACCTCACACAAAATGATTTGGATTTTTCAATTATTCAGCTGTGTATCGGTTGCTGGATTCAAATTTTTATCAATATATAAAAAATTATGCACATGTGTGGAATCCCAACACATACAACGACTTTGCAAAGAAACTGGTTGTCCCATTAACTCTGACAAAACAAGTCAGCCTTTCAACAAAAACAATTCAGTGATTTAACGAAAAAAATAAATTGTCTCGCCCATCAAAACAATCCAGGTATGGAGAGACCTCCGGTAATCTTGTTCATTTCGTTCTGCACCATCTCCTCGGCCTGTCGCAAAGCTTCGTTTACAGCTGCCATTATCAGATCTTGCAGCATCTCAATATCATCAGGATCCACTGCTTCAGGCGCGATCTTTATATCAACTACTTCCTTTTTACCGTTTGCTACGACGGTAACAACACCGCCGCCTGCAGATGCCTCTATGGTTTTCTGTTCCAATTCCCCCTGAAGCTTGGCCATCTGTTCCTGCATTTTTTTAGCCTGCTTCATAAGCTGATTCATATTTCCCATACCGGGGAATCCTCCCGGAAATCCACCTCTTGCCATTATTTTTCCTCCCTTTTGTATATAATAATCCATAGTACTATTATATTATCCGTTTACTAAACCTTCCACAATGAAAAAACGTTATTTCAAATAAAACCATTCCAAAGCCCTGTCTTTATTTGTTGAGCAAACCAACCACCCAAGTAAAGCTCATTCCTCCGCATAAAAAACACCAAAGAGAAATAGCCCTGTCAATCATCCACCACTTCCACGAAATCGCTGCCAAATATATCTATTGCTTTTTCAACTATTTCTTCATTATCAGTTCGTGTAATCTTTTCACCATATTTTTTTTCATCCGTCATCATTTCATCAAGAAGACAACAACGTATCTTCATTTTTTTGCCCAAGATTTTTTCAATTATTCCTTCTATAAACGAACGATTTTCCTCACGATTTATTGCATCTATAGAAAACTGTTGAGAAGCAGAAAAAGCCAATATTGCACTTTTCCCTTGAATGCGAAAATCGCAATTTTCCAACAGCCAATATATTCCCTCACGTTCCTTTTTAATGGCATTCAATATTTTCGCCCATAACTGTCCAGCGGCGATTTCCTCTTTATGCTCTTTTGCCTCATCCCTTGCCTTTACATCATCATCCGGTGTTGTTTTTTCTATTTGCTCATTGGCCTGTCTCTTATACTGGTCAACGGAAGGGACAAAAGCATTATCTTCAGCAAAATCAACGCCTGAAGAGACAGCTTGTTGGACCATCCTTCCCTCTCTTATCTGTCGTTCCAACCTTTCTACCCTATCCAATAAAGCGTTCAACGTTTCTTCCTGCTCCGGTCGACATATCTTTACCAAGGCCATTTCAAGAAGAACCCTGGGCTGCGTGCTCCACTTCATATCAGCTTCCAGAGAACACAAAATCTCTATAGCTCGGATCAACCTTTCATGACCGGCCTCTTGGGCCTGACGGACATAGGCCATCAGGGTATCCTGCCCCACATCCAGCAATGCTTCAGGTTCCCGGCACATCTTGACTACCAGCAGATTTCTCAGATGCTGTATTAAATCCCTTACAAATACCGCCACATCTCTTCCATCATCAATCAACGTTTCTACCATGCCAAAAAGTTCCGAAGAATTTCCCTCAATGATTTTTTGAACCACATTGAAGACAAATTCTTGATCTGCGGTTCCCAATATTGCCAACACATCATCGTTTGTAACATAATTATCGCAAAAGCCAATGCATTGATCCATCAGGCTCAAGGCATCGCGCATGCTGCCTTCAGCCCATCGGGCTATTGTGTTTAAAGCGTCCGACTCGATTTGTACACCTGATTGCCTGGCAACAGTTTCAAGCCTTTCAACAATAGGTTTATTTGGAATCCGCTTGAAATTATATCGCTGGCATCTTGATAGGATAGTAGCAGGCAGGCGATGAGGCTCGGTTGTAGCCAAAATGAAAATGATATGTTGTGGAGGCTCCTCCAGAGTTTTCAGCAAAGCGTTGAATGCTCCTGTGGACAGCATGTGAACCTCATCAATTATATAAACCCTGTAACGCCCAATCACAGGGGGATACTTAACCTTGTCCCTTAAATCCCGTATCTCATCTACACCGTTATTTGACGCAGCGTCAATTTCTATTATGTCCATGTTATTGTCAAGGGAGAGCTTCTGGCATACATCACACGCAAGGCACGGGTTTCCATTTACGGGTGTTAAACAGTTAACGGCCTTAGCAAAAACTTTTGCCGTACTGGTCTTTCCAGTGCCCCGAGAACCACAAAACAGATAGGCATGACCAATCCGGTTGTTTTCAATCTGATTCTTCAAAATGCGTACAATAGCATCCTGCCCTATAACATCATCAAAGATCTCCGGTCTCCATTGTCGGTACAGCGCTGTATATGCCAATATGTTCACCTGCTTTCCATCCAAGCCAGCCGAAATTTAAAATTTTTATTTCTTATTATAACATAAATAAAGTAATGTGTGTGAAAAAAATAGAAAAGCTCCGGCTTTTAAACCGCAGCTAATAACGCTAATAATAAATGCCGTGCACCTGTCTCCGATTTAACACCTACGGGCGGGAACCGAACAGTTAACTCCGATCAGGCTCCCCTGCGGCACACGGAAGCGTCTACTTACTGCTGCTTCCTTCCGGACCTGGCAGGGTTCGTAGATTTCCGTTGCACAGGACCCAATCATCCTCGTCACTTATTCGGGCCAGGACCCCACAGATGCAAACCTCGGACAGGAATTCGACCTCGCTATAGCGGATTGCGAGTTACAGGGCACCGCTAACTCCCCATCTAGCACGGCAATATTAACTATTTATTGGATGTTGCCCAGTTTAAATATATTATGCCCTGAGCATTTCAATTATACTATTGTTCCAGCATGTTTGCAACATGAAAATTTTGCTCTTGATTTTTTAAGCGGCACAGGGTATACTATTATAGCGCCAGGACACACCACATACATTTTATTTATGTAATCATCAGACTGTTCTGTGGTGCAAAACGGGAAAATGAGACAGAACGTTAAATGGCTTTTTGTAACAATACTATAATACTATAGAATAACCAGACCACTAGCACGGAGAGATGGCTGAGCTGGTCGAAGGCGCACGACTGGAAATCGTGTGTACCTCTAAAAAGGGGTACCGAGGGTTCGAATCCCTCTCTCTCCGCCAGACAAAAGGACTTTAGGTTTTACCTAAAGTCCTTTTTTAACTGCCATTAATAAGTATCATTCTCTTTATTACTTAAAAATCTCTCCTGTCTACTCCCCTTACTTCCCTGATTATCTATTATCTCAAAATATTTGAAAAAATACTCTAAATTGCAATAATAAATGCAACACTTTTTTTGACAGGAAAGTATGATATAGATATCCA
>LFSE01000023.1 GCA_001513075.1 Clostridiales bacterium DTU074
TTGCAAAACATCAACAGAAACCTGCTGTGGTTGGAACAGCATCCCGAGGAAACAGAGGTAGTAAATGAAGTATTCCGTTCGGCTCACACATTGAAGGGAATGGCGGGAAGCATGGAGTTCAATGCAATTACTCAGATATCGCATGCAATGGAAAACGTTCTCGACAATGTGCGAAGCGGCAATACAAAGCTCACACCCGAAATAATTGATATTCTCTTCGAATGCCTGGATTATCTCGAATCCCTGCTTCAGGATATAATAAACTACGGCGAGGAAAGGCACAAGGACCAGTCTATCCTCAAATCAAAACTGGAAGCATCTGTCGGTTCAGTTGAAGACAACCATAAGCCCGAACTTGCAGCTGCCACCGGCCCGGAGGGATTAACGCTTGATCAATATCAGGAACACATAATCCGCGAAGCCATTAAAAGCGGTTTTCGGGCGTATTTTATTCACATAAAACTTCAGGAAACATGCCTTATGAAAGCTGCCCGGGCTTTCATTATCTTCAAAACAATTGAAGGATACGGAGAGATAATCGTAACACAGCCCTCGGTTCAGGACATTGAAGAAGAGAATTTTGACTTCGATTTTTCGCTGGTTGTTGTGACAAAAGCCGATAAGGATAAATTATTAAATGAAGTCAACAGCATTTCCGAAATAGATAGCGTTGACATCGCTGAATTGGATGATAAAGAGCTTCACAAAATTTATTCCGGACATACCGACAAAAATGAGGCTGATGACAGGCGGGCAAAGGGGCAGAGGGACGGAAAGGTCCCCGGAACTTTAGTTAAGAGCATAAGGGTTGACATTGAAAAACTTGACAGCTTGATGAATTTAGTAAGTGAGCTGATTATCACAAAGAACAGAATTCAGGATATCCGGAACCGCGGCGTCGAAGGAGAAATGGATGAAGCCATTGAATATCTGGGAAGGATCACCAATAATCTCCACGATGCCGTAATGAAAGCAAGGATGGTTCCACTACAGATGGTATTTGACAGATTCCCGAGAATAGTTCGGGATCTGGCCAGGAATTCGGGCAAGGAAATAAAGCTAAACATTACAGGAGCCGAAACCGAAATAGACAGAACGATTATAGACGAACTGGGTGATCCTCTTATACACCTTATAAGAAACGCCATCGATCACGGAATAGAATCCTCTGACCAACGGCGTCTTGTTGGCAAGCCCGCAACAGGCAAGGTTGAAATAAAGGCTTACCACGATGGGGACAGCGTTGTTATTGAAGTGATTGATGACGGAAGGGGAATCGATGTTGAAAAAATATTAAAGCGGGCTGTTGAATCAAAACTGCTCACACCCGAGGAAGCTGATAATTTAAGCCTGCAGGAGGCCTTCCGCCTCATATTTCAACCCGGCTTTAGCACCGCAGATAAGGTCACGAATATATCAGGCCGTGGGGTAGGTATGGATGTGGTAAGAACCAAAATAGAATCCTTGGGAGGCACGGTGGATATAGAAAGCCAAACGGGTAGCGGTACTAAATTCACAATCCGATTGCCCCTTTCATTGTCCATCATTCAGGCCTTGCTGATAAGTATCGGGGAGGAGATCTATGCAATCCCAATAAGCACAATTAAAGAGGTGCTGGATATACCAAGTGAGGATATAAAAAGGCTTCACAACAAAGAAATGATTGACTACCGTGGACTGCTAATACCCTTTATCCGCCTTGACAGCCTGCTTGAATGTCCCGCTGAACAAAAGGATAGGGATGATGAATACATAACGACGGTAATAGTAAGCAAAGGTGAAAGATTGGCCGCTCTTTCGGCGGGTAACCTTCTCGGCCGGAACGAAATAGTTATAAAAAGCCTAGGCAAAGCTCTTGGAAATATAAAAATCGTATCCGGCGCAACAATTCTAGGAGACGGACAAGTGGCTCTTATACTTGACATTAACTATATAGTATAACGGCCAAAGTCGGTAAATGTATACGGAGGGTTGTGGCATGGAGAGAACAACTCATCAGTTTGTAATTTTTGAGGTCAATGGTGAAATTTACGGGTTAAATATACTAATAGCTGAATCTATCGAAAGCATGTATCGGATCACCCGAGTGCCCAAAAGCCCGCCCGAAATAGTCGGAGTTATCAATCTCAGAGGCGATATAGTACCTATAATCAGTTTACGAAAGATCCTTGGGCTTGAAGATAGCTACACCGATTTGACCCGGCTTATCATCGTCCGCTTTGAGGACTACCGGCTTGGGTTAATAGTCGATCGGGTATACGATATATTGACGGTGCCGCAAAACAATATCCAAACAAATGTAGATGTGCTGACCGACCGGGAAAGGATTTTTGTATCCGGCATCATAAATATGAACGATCGACCTATAATGTTGATGGATGTTCCGAAAACCTTAGAAAGGATAAATCTGATTAACGGGCAAGGTGTGTAAATATGGAGTTTTCTTTTGATGATCTCAGCAATTTGCATTTGGATGTATTAAAAGAGATAGGCACCATCGGTGCGGGAAATGCGGCAACTTCTCTCTCGAAAATGCTGAACAGACGAATCGATATGAACGTACCGGAGATTAAGATATCGGAATTCAGCAATATAGAAAGCATACTAGCCAGTGCGGATTCCCTGGTTACCGGGGTTTACCTCCAGTTCAAGGGCGAAATAAAGGGAAATGCCCTTTTCATACTCGATGTTGCATCGGCCAAAAATCTTATCTCGTTATTGCTGGATGCAAAAGAGGAAGATGATATTTCTGAAGCAGAATATGCCAAATTTTCCGAACTCGAAATATCCGCACTTGAAGAAGTAGGAAATATCCTTATTTCATCCTATTTGAAAGCCATATCTTCATTGACAGGGCTATCGATAAAACCTTCGGTGCCGTATTTTGCCTGCGACATGCTGGGGGCAATTTTAAGCGTTCCCCTGATTCAATATGGGGAGACCAGCGACAGGGCTTTGTTTATAGAAACGGAGTTTATAATCGGACTTGATAAAGTGAAAAGCCATTTTATCGTTATGCCTGATATCAAGTCCTATACCATCATATTGAAATCTCTGGGAGTTGTATAAATGAATGAGATAGTTAAAGTTGGCATGGCAGATTTAAAAGTAATATCAGGCCACGGAATCCTTACCACCCTGGGGTTGGGTTCCTGTGTGGGAATTGCGTTATATGACAGAACTACAAAGGTTGCCGGTTTAGCCCATATAATGCTGCCATCCAGCAAGCTTATAAAGAACAATCAGAACAAGGCAAAATTTGCCGATACGGCAGTTGAGCAACTCCTCAGAATAATGACAAGCATGAATGCTCAGATAAAATACATAACCGCTAAAATTGCCGGGGGAGCACAGATGTTTTCCTTCAGAGATAAGACAAATGATCTGCTCAACATAGGAGAGCGGAATGTCCGGGCTACCATCGAAGCCTTGAAACAGCATAACATCCCAATAATAGCACAGGATACCGGCGGCAACTACGGCAGAACGATTGAATTACATGCCGAAACCGGCCTTTTAGTCGTCAGGACAATAGGCCATGGCACAAAAACCCTATAATACCCATAAGGAGTGAAGTACGATAGCAAGAGTTCATGATAATACTGAAAAACTGTGGATGAGCTATAAAAAAAGCAAAAACAATGATGTACGCAATGAACTGATTGCCAAATACAGCCATCTGGTAAAACAGGTTGTCTATAGATTAGCGGCTGAAGGTCATACGGCGGTTGAAACCGATGATCTCATCGGATACGGTACTCTTGGCTTAATTGATGCTATTGAGAAGTTCGATCCTGCAAAAAACGTTAAGTTTGAAACATATGCAGCTTTGCGTATACGCGGTGCAATCATTGACGGACTCCGGAAGCAGGATTGGTTTCCCAGATCCTTACGCCAAAAAAGCAAGCGGATCGGTGAAGCCATAGAATTGATAGAAAAGAAAACGGGAAGACCGGCTAAGGATGAAGAAATTGCCAGATATCTCAATATGCCGGTTGATAAGCTGCAAACGACCATGGGGGATATCCATACGTTTACGGTAGTTTCACTTGATGAGCAACTCAGCGAATTCGTCAGCGATCCAACGCTTATTAACATGTATGGTGATGATCCGGAAAGGGAAGCTCAAAAGAATGAGCTTAAAAGGATTCTGGCAAAGGCTATTGACGAGCTTCAGGAGAATGAAAGGGTTATCATAAGCCTTTATTATTATGATGAGCTTACCCTAAAGGAAATAGGGCAACTGCTTGGAATTTCCGAGTCGCGGGTATCCCAGCTCCACACCCGGGCACTGCTCAAGCTAAAAAACAAACTCGGTATGATAAGAAATGATCTAATGGAAGGTGAAACAATGTGAAACGCAGGAAGAATCTTGAAAACAACATACACGGTACCGCATCGGACAAAGCTCTCAACGAACTTAGCAATAAGTCCGGCAATGCCGAAACGCCAGATGAGGGCAATGGAGAAATTGCAGAACCGCTACCAGAGGGGCCGCAGGATGAGGAAATCATTATCCGAATATCCCGGGACCGGATGAAAGCATCAGTTATGCTACTGCCCCCCGATGGGGGAAGAATGCTGACTTATGAGGACATAATGCAGAAATTGAAGGAAAAAGGAATAAGCTACGGCATCGACGAAAAAGCCATTCATGAATTATTGAATAACAGGCCGTATGAAAGGACAATAGTTGTTGCTGAAGGCAGAGCACCGCAGAATGGTAAGGATGCCGTAATAACCTATCACATAGATCCGAATAAAACTGGAAAACCTAAAATCAACAGTGATGGAACGGTTGACTATCATTGGCTAAACAACATTGAAAACGTAAGTCGGGGACAAATATTAGCTACTTTGACTCCTCCTACCAATGGTATTCCGGGAATGACGGTGACAGGGGATCCGGTACCCTCCAGGCCCGGACGACCTTTGCCCCTGCCAAAAGGGAAAAACACCCGGATCTCTGAAGACGGGCTAAAACTATTATCTGCGATAGACGGAAAAGCAGAAGTGATAAACCAGAGAATACATGTATACAGTGTTCACGAAGTAACAGGCAATGTGGACAACTCTACCGGAAATATTGATTTTATCGGTAACGTTATTATACACGGTAATGTTCTGTCCGGCTTCGAAGTAAGAGCCGGCGGCTCTATTGAGGTGAGAGGAGTGGTGGAGGGGGCCACCCTTATTGCCCAGAAGGATGTTTTGCTGAGAAAAGGCTTTCAGGGAATGAGAAAGGGCATAATAAAAGCCGAAGGCAGCGTCGCCGCCCGTTTTATTGAAAACGGCACCGTCTTTGCAAAGGGAGATGTAATAGTTGAAACAATCATGCACAGCGATGTGGTAAGCGGCGGGTATATTAAGCTGGTGGATGATAAAGCACTGATCGTTGGTGGAAAGGTACATGCCATACTGGGTATATCGGCCCTTACAATAGGCTCGCCCATGGCGACCAGAACGCTGCTTGAAGTAGGGATATCGCCTGAAGTGAGGGATGAATACAATTTGCTTAAGGAAAAACTCATGCAGATGGAAAGAGATTTGACGAAAGTTGAACAGATACTGGCGATGCTCGGCAGGATGGAATCATCGAGCCAATTGTCGGTGCACAAACAGCTGATCAAACAAAGGGCGATAAAGACCAAAATTAAATATGGCGTAAAGATCCCAGAAATCAGAAACAGGCTAAATGAGTTGGAGGAAATGCTGTCAGAGGTTGCGAAAGGAAAGATACATGTCAGGAAAACGGTTTATCCGGGTGTATCTATAACCATAGGACCCTCGTCCCTTCATATCAAAGATGCCGTACAATATGTTACCTTCAAACGAGATGAAGGCGAAATCGTTCAAGTACCATATGAGGGTTAAGGGAGGTATGATGACATGTCGCTCCGCCCCATTGACATACAAATAAGCATACAGAGAAGCGGCGATTATACTAAAGAGGCCAATTTGCAGAATCAGAAACCAAATATCAATCAACTGGCCAATATCCGGGAGTTTCAATATCAAATCGATCACGCCCGGCGGAAAGTTGTCTCAACCGGCCAGACATATTATAAAAGGATAAGCAAAGAAGCCAATGAAAGGCGTCAACCCCGGCAGGATAACGCCGACAGACAGGACGGAAGCCCAAAGGAAATGAACAAAAAAACCGAAATAAAAACAGAAGCCGATATAAAAGGCGCTAATATAGATATAAAAGTTTAGGGGGATGACATCGTGGGTGACACTTATATTTTTCTGGTGATAGGAATTATTTTTCTTTCCATTATGCTGTGGGAAACCCATAGGAATAAAATCCTTATTGCCGAAATGGAAAAAAGGTTGGATGAAAAGGAAAAAAGGCTGGATGAAATATATGAGGCTCTTGAGAGTATTGTTCAATTTACCCTTGCTGAAATTAAAGACAAGGATACAGAAATATCCTCAACCAGAATGATAGCCGTCCATGATAACAGTTTGCGCAGCAGTGCCCTGCCGCATGAACAAACAAATTATGAAACGATATATCCATTGCATAATGATAAACGAAAAGCAGTTATCCTTATGCATAAAGGGGGAAGTACAGAAGAAGAAATCGCAAAAAAACTGGGAATTGGAATAGGGGAAGTAAGATTGATATTGGGACTGATGAAATAATATATTTTATATATAGCAGATTCCGGTGTCTATATCTAAGGCGGTTGTCCACGCCAGCTGAAATTTTTATTGATCTGGAAAAACACTTATGCTATACTACAAAAGGTAACAAAACACACCCTTGCGGATCGGTTGATTGGTGCCGTTTTCAGGTTGTCAACCGGGATGAAGGATGGGGAGGATAAACTAAGGAGGTGATAGGTGTGGCAGTTATAACGATGAAGCAATTATTGGAAGCAGGCGTTCACTTTGGGCATCAAACCCGTAGATGGAACCCCAAAATGGCTCCATATATCTTCACCGAGAGAAACGGGATTTATATTTTGGACCTGCAAAAAACCGTCAAAATGATGGAACAGGCATACAACTTTATTCGGGACCTGGCAGCTGAAAACAAACATATACTGTTTGTAGGGACAAAAAAGCAAGCCCAGGAATCAATTGAAAGCGAAGCCAAACGCTGCGGCATGTTTTATGTGAATCAGCGATGGCTTGGTGGAATGCTAACCAATTTTAAAACAATTCGCACAAGAATAGAACGCCTGAACAAGCTCAATGAGATGGAATCAGATGGTTCTTTCGATCTGCTTCCCAAAAAAGAGGTAATAAAGCTTCGGCATGAAAGGGATAAGCTGGAAAAGAACCTGGGTGGTATCAAGGGAATGAAAGAACTTCCCAGCGCAGTGTTCATCGTGGATCCAAAAAAGGAACACATCGCGGTACAAGAGGCTAGGATACTGGGAATTCCCATAGTCGCCATCGTTGATACCAACTGCGATCCTGAAGAAGTGGATTATGTCATTCCCGGCAACGATGACGCCATTCGGGCTATCAAATTAATAACATCAAAGATTGCCGATGCTGTTCTGGAAGGGCGGCAGGGCGAACAAATCAGCGAAGAATAAATCCGGGCAGTAAGGGGAAGAGAAGGGGAATAACCATAATCTTTCCCTTTTTTCCGCTGATAAGGTTTAAACCTCTGGAGTAAAAAATATCACGAAACGGAGGAAGTAATTATGATAACTGCTTCAAGGGTTAAAGAATTGAGAGAGCGTACCGGTGCGGGTATGATGGATTGCAAGAGAGCGCTGCAGGATGCAAACGGCGACATTGACAAGGCCATAGAATTGCTTCGTGAGAGAGGTTTAGCTGCTGCGGCAAAGAAAACAGGCCGTATTGCTGCTGAGGGTATAGTCGATTCATACATACATTTTGGCGGCAAAATCGGCGTGCTGGTAGAAGTGAATTGCGAGACTGACTTTGTTGCAAAGACCGATGAATTCAAATCCTTTGTCAGAGATATTGCCATGCATATAGCGGCGGCCAACCCCCAGTATTTGTCCAGGGAGGACGTCCCCCAGGAGGTCGTGGATAAAGAGCGTGAAATATTGAGAATTCAGGCTCTTAATGAAGGAAGACCGGAAAAAATAGTTGACAGGATAGTAGAAGGCAGGATAAGCAAGTTTTATAAGGAAGTATGCCTTCTGGAACAGCCCTTTGTCCGGGATCCCGACAAGACGATCCAGGATGTGGTAATGGAGACAATCGCAAAGTTTGGTGAGAATATAAATATCAGACGTTTTGTACGCTATGAGATGGGAGAAGGCCTGCAAAAACGGGAAGATGATTTGGCCAAAGAAGTGGCAAAACAGATGGACAAATAAATAAAAGAAGGGAACACACAGTATGTGTTCTCTTTTTTTGGAAAAAGACGCTTTTTTGTTAAAAAAACCAACGAAAAAGAGGAAATATGACTTCCGTATCGAAATATACACTAGGATGGGGGTACCTTTGAATGGAGAAGCCTGTTTATAAAAGAATCATACTTAAACTAAGCGGAGAAGCACTGGCCGGAAAAAGGGGGTATGGTATCGACAGAGAAGTCCTGGATCTTATAGCGGATCAGGTCATTGAAGTACAGAAAATGGGCGTGGAAGTTGCCATCGTAGTAGGTGGCGGAAACATATGGCGGGGAAGAAGCGGGGTAGGAATGGACAGGACAACTGCCGATCATATGGGTATGCTGGCCACTGTAATAAACGCTCTGGCTCTTCAGGACGCCCTTGAAAAAAAGAATATGCAGACAAGGGTACAAACCGCTATAGAAATGAGGCAAATTGCCGAGCCATATATACGCAGAAGGGCAATCAGGCATCTCGAAAAAGGGCGGGTTGTGATTTTCGCCTGTGGAACCGGCAACCCCTATTTTTCCACCGATACCACTGCAGCACTTCGAGCAGCGGAAATCGAGGCAGAAGTTATACTGCTGGCCAAAAATATAGACGGTGTATACGATGACGATCCCAGGAAAAACCCCAACGCCAATAAGCTTGACAAGATATGTTATATAGATGTTTTGAACCAAGGCCTGGGAGTAATGGACACCACTGCAATATCCCTATGCATGGATAACAAAATACCTATCATAGTGTTTGGCTTGGAAAACCACCAAAATATCAAAGCTGCCGTTTTAGGCAAAAAAGTAGGAACCATTATCGGGGAGGTATGTTAAATGATCAATGAATTACATGAACAGGTCAAATCAAAAATGGAAAAATCCATTCAAGTATTAAAGAAGGATCTTGCCAGAATGCGTGCCGGAAGGGCAAACCCTCAAATACTTGACCGCATAACGGTAGACTATTATGGTGTTCCAACGCCATTGAACCAACTTGGCAATATAACGGTTCCGGAAGCCAGGTTGCTGGTCATTTCTCTTTGGGACAGCAAAATGATACCCGCAGTTGAAAGAGAGATAATGAAATCCGATTTAGGAATAACACCGACAAATGACGGGAAAGTTATTCGTTTGGTCTTCCCCGAACTAACCGAAGAACGCAGAAAAGAGCTGGTGAAAACCGTTAAGAAGATGGGAGAAGAGACAAAGGTTGCAATCCGCAAGATTCGCCGGGAAGCCAACGATCAGTTGCGAAAGATGCAGAAGAATTCAGAGATAACCGAAGATGATCTGCGGGAAGAGGAGAGCAACGTTCAGAAGATAACTGATGATTATATTAAAAAAGTTGATGAGCTTATTAAGGAAAAAGAGAATGAGATAATGGAGGTATAGATGGAAATTCCCGATTTGCTGGGCTTGTTTTTGAATGATGCTTTGGACCTTCTGGAAAAAGATTATCCCGAATTGCGTGCTGTAGTGGTAAGGTATTCTTCTCCTGTTTCTACAAAGGCCAAAGATAAAACCACCGGCACAGAACGTATTATTCGTCAAAGGGTATGCGATCCCAACAAGATTGAATTAATTGTATCTTCTTTTTATGATTTCCAATTATTAGATTGAAGTAGATTCCGAATAGAAGGAGCAGCTTATCTGCTTCTTCTATAACTTTAGTACCTAAAATTGAAAGGACTTGAGTATATTATGGTGATTGGCAATGAAAACAACCATATTGATGAGACAGAAAAATTATTGAAGCTGGTGAGGAAAAAGCCTTTACCTGTACATGTAGCCATTATCATGGACGGCAACGGAAGATGGGCAAAAAAACGCGGACTGCACAGAATAGCCGGCCATCGGCAAGGCGTGGAAACTTTAAGAGATGTTATAAAAGTAAGCGATGAATTGGGCATAAAACATCTTACAATTTTTGCGTTTTCAACGGAAAACTGGAAAAGACCCGTTTCCGAGGTTAATGCCCTTATCGATCTGCTGGTTGAATATTTGCGCCGGGAAGTAATGGAACTTCACTCGAAAAACGTAAAAATTGTTATCCTCGGCTGCCTGGATGCCTTTTCTCATTCGGTCCAGCAGGAAATAAAGCGGGCTGTTGAGCTAACAAGCAATAATACCGGCCTGAATATAAATATTGCGCTGAACTACGGAGGAAGAGCCGAGATCATTCGTGCCGTCAAGAATATTGCAAAGGATGTATACGATAAAAAGCTCTCACCCGATGATATAGACGAAAAGCTGTTTGGCAACTATTTGTATACAGCCAACATACCCGATCCGGATTTGCTCATCCGGACAAGCGGAGAATTCAGGATAAGCAATTTCCTGTTATACCAGATTGCATACACCGAATTGGTATTCACTCATTCGGACATTTTATGGCCCGATTTTAACAAAAAAGCATATTTGGAAGCCATCATTGAATATCAAAGCCGTCAGCGCAGATACGGTGGAATCAATGCCTGAGAGGATGAAATTTTATGTTGTTTAAGCGGGTTATCAGTGCAACAGCCGGTATTATATATCTCATAATAGTACTCTACTTCAGAGGATGGCTATTTAATATTTCGGTACTCGTCGTTTCTTTGCTGGGGATGTACGAGTTTTATGTCTCACTGCGTAAAAAAGGGTATAAGCCCGTTTCATTGCTGGGCTATCTTTATTTGGCGGTCTTTTTTTATTTGACCACAACCCGGCCTGACAGCCCCCTTTTATTGGCTATAACCCTCATGGCTACCATGATAAGCTTATTTTTCACCGTGATTAGCAATCAGATAAACGTTATGGATGCCTTCATAACAATAACAGGTCTGGTTTACCCGGGCATGACACTGCTGTCATTGCTTTGGCTGGGAAATTTGCCCCATCCCTACGTCCACTATCTGCTGATATTTACCCTGGTGGCCACATGGTCCACCGATACCTTTGCCTACTTTGTAGGAATGAAGTACGGAAAAAACAAGCTGTGTCCGCATATCAGCCCGAAAAAAACCGTTGAAGGCAGCTTAGGAGGGCTGGCAGGCAGCGTCATAGCGGGTGTTGTTACCGGCTGGGTGCTGGGAAGCTTTTGCCAGGTACCGATCGGCTACGGCCATTACATAATTATGAGCCTGATATGCGGCATCGTTTCTCAGGCTGGAGATCTGACCGCCTCAAGTATAAAGAGGTATTGCGGAATCAAGGATTACGGCCATATTCTTCCGGGGCACGGGGGAATACTCGATCGATTCGACAGCATTATGTTTGCCGTCCCGGTTATTTATTCCTATTATCTGATTTGCCTGGTTTAACAGTTACTATTCGGGTTATATTAACGGAGGACAGAGATGAAAAAAAGAATTGCAATACTCGGTTCAACAGGTTCCATAGGTACACAGGCTCTGGATGTGATTAAGCAACACCACGACAAATTTGAAGTGGTTGCTCTGTCAACCAATAAAAATATTGAACTATTGGCGCAGCAGGTCAAACATTTTCAACCACAATACGCAGGAATAACCGATGACGGAATTGCTGAGCGGTTTAGAACTTACGGCTTCGCCAATCTGAAAGTGTTAAGCGGAAAGGATGCCCTTGCAGAGATTGCTTCTTTGCCACATATAGATATAATACTGATAGCGGTGGTTGGTATAGCAGGGCTTAAACCAACCATGGAGGCCATAAAAACCGGCAAGAATATAGCCCTTGCCAATAAGGAAACCCTCGTCGTCGGAGGTCATATCGTTGTAAGCACCGCCAAAAAAACCGGGAGCAGGATCATACCGGTTGACAGCGAGCATTCAGCAATATTCCAATGCGTGGCGGGCTGCGATGATCTCCGGCTCGTCAAAAAGATATATTTAACGGCTTCAGGAGGGCCTTTCAGAAATTATGACAAAGATGAACTTAAACATGTCACAATTGAGAAAGCCCTGAAGCATCCCAACTGGAATATGGGCAAAAAGGTAACCATTGACAGTGCCACATTGATGAATAAAGGCTTTGAGGTAATAGAGGCCCGTTGGCTTTTTGATCTGTCCGCGGAAAAGATAGATGTGATAATCCATCCTCAGAGCATTATTCATTCAATGGTTGAATATATAGATGGCAGCATCATAGCACAGATGGGCAGACCCGATATGCGCCTGCCGATACTGTATGCTTTGTCATGGCCGGAGAGAACGGAAGCGGTCACAGAAAGTCTGGACCTTCTTTCAATCGGACCGCTCACCTTCGAAGCGCCGGATACCGAAAGATTTCCCTGCCTCAGATTGGCTTACCAAGCAATGGAAATTGGAGGAACCATGCCTGTCGTTTTAAATGCTGCTGATGAAATTGCTGTTGAAAAATTCTTAAACAGGGAGATTACCTTCACGGAAATACCGATGATGATTGAACAGGCCATGAAAGCTCATAAGGTCATACCGGATCCGGATCTGGAATGTATTTTGGAAGTTGATCAGACGGTAAGAAAGCAATTGATGGGATAGAAAGAGGTGGGTTATGTTAACAATACTGATAGCTATTGTATTCTTCAGCATAATGATCATGGTCCATGAATTGGGGCATTTTTTGGCTGCCCGCCTGGTTGGCATTAAGGCCGAAGAGTTTTCAATCGGGATGGGTCCGAAGCTATTTACCTTTTCCGGAAAAGAAACTCGGTTTTCAGTAAGGGCGTTTCCCATAGGAGGTTACGTAAAGCTTCTGGGGGAAGACGAAACAAACGACGATCCGAGGGCTTTCAACAACGCCAGCGTATGGAGAAGGATGGCGGTTATCGTTTCAGGCCCGGTTATGAACTTCCTCCTCGCCATATTGTTGTTAACCGCCTTTTATATGGCTTTCGGGATCTATGAATTGACCCCGGATATCCTTGAGGTGGTGGAAGACAGCCCTGCCGAGCAGGCCGGCCTAAAGCCTGGGGATCGGATTATTCAGATTGATGATACCCCAATAGATTTATCGGACTATGAAAAAGCCGTTGAAAACATCCGAGTCATCATCAAAGAAAAGGGTAAGAATTCCATAAGTATAACCGTGGACAGAAAGGGTGAAAATGTTAAAATAGAGCTGACACCCGAGTATAACGATGAAACCGATTCCTACATGATAGGAATTGTGTTCGGCCGGCTGAAGCCCTATGGCTTTATTCCTGCATTGGGCATGGCCTTTAGCCAAACCGGAAGAATAATGTTTATAATGGTTGATATGCTTCGCGCCCTTATATCCCAAGGACAGGGAATAAACGAAATAATGGGGCCAGTCGGCATTGTCGGCGAGATAGGCAAAGCTGTTCAAGCCGGGATGCAGCAGGTGTTAAGCCTTGCCGTTTTAATCAGCATAAATCTCGGGGTCATCAACCTTATTCCCTTTCCCGCCCTTGACGGAGGCCGCCTGGTTATCCTTGCGCTGGAAGCAATCAGAGGCAAACCGATCGAACCCGAGAAAGAGGGCTTTATACATTTTATCGGCTTTGTTGTATTGATGGCGCTTATGATTGTGGTAACATACCGGGATATATTGAGGTGATATTCGTTCATTATAAATTTAAAAGATAGATTTAAGCATACAGAAAGGCAGATGGAAAATACCGGAGGACATAAATGAGAAGGAAAAACACAAAAAAAATACAGGTCGGGCGAATTGAAATAGGCGGCAGTGCGCCAATATCAGTTCAATCCATGACCAACACGGATACACGGGATGTAAAGGCAACCATTCAGCAGGTTTTAGAGCTGGAAAATGCTGGCTGCGATATTGTAAGGATTGCCATTTTCGATGAAAAATGTGTAAATACCATTAAGGAAATAAAAAGGGA
>LFSE01000116.1:0-20568 GCA_001513075.1 Clostridiales bacterium DTU074
CCTAGGATTTGATACCATTATTATATCATATTTTGCTATATTTGTTTATATTTTCTAGCTTTTTGTGGGACAATCACTATATTTAATTTAATTATATCTTATTAGTTTTTTCCAGTGTAACCCACTTCCCAAGTCTGGTTGATTCCAATATACAGTCTATTATGTACTGATTTACATAGCCATCATCGATCGTAGCAGCTAAACCATCACCCTTACCGTTAACAATGTCGAAGAAAGACTGCATCTGTTCGGCTTTAAATTGACTGGGCACAGGTATTTCATGGTAATCTCTGGCTCTTCCATATAAGTCACCTATGCACACTTCAATGGTATCAATATGATCTCCCTTTTTATCCAGGTTGTATACCAATCCTCCTTTGCTTCCGTAAACTTCAACCCGTTGATAGTTGCCTCGTCCATAGGCATCCCTTGTTATGCAGAAATTGCCAATAACTCCGTCCTCCAATTCAGCCATAAAGTGGCAATAATCATCCACATCAACTTCTCCATATTCATCAGAACCGATTTTCTTTCGTCTTTCCACAAAAGTTCCCACATGGCCACAGACCTTAACAAAATCACCTATCAGAAATCTGGCTATGTCAATCATATGGGAGCCCAAATCGCCTAATGCTCCTGAGCCTGAATATTCCTTTATAAATCTCCATACAAGAGGCACCTCCTCATTAATAGCCCAACTTTGGAAATATTGCACATATATATGGAATATCCGTCCCAAATATCCTTGCTCTATAATCCATTTCGCAAACCTGAGCGCCGCCTTAAAACGATATGAAAATGCTACCATGTTAGGTATTTTTTTGCTATTTGTCAGTTCTTTAAGTTCAAGTGCCTGCTGGTAATTCAAAGTGACTGGTTTCTCTAAGATAAAAGGCTTTCCATAATATATTACATCCTTTGCAATATGGTAATGGGCTTTATTGGGTGTACATATGGAGACTGCGTCAACATCAGGGCATTGAAGCAACTCAATATGGTTTTTAAACCTGCGGGACTCGGGAATACCATATTTTACACCCTTGTCTTTCAAGACTTCTTCCCTGATATCACATATAGCCACCAATTCTCCATCGGGACTGTTCAAAATCCCTTCAATATGAGCCGTAGATATACCCCCCAACCCTATTACTCCCATTCTAATTTTATTCATTTTACAACCTCCAATAAATATATTTTCTTTATTTTAAAACATGAAAAATTTTCTATTTTGAAATTCCTACATTTTATATCAAGCAAATTTCTTTCACTCAGGCTATAACTCGCAAAAGATACAAAATCACTCTTGCTTCACCTATAACTGAGGTCAATGTTTTTATGCACAAAAATATCATGGAGGTCAAAGCCAGTAAAAACGTTACTAAGGCTAAATTGGCTTCAATGGCAGTATATTGGGCAAGCAGCACCTTGGGCATAATAATAAAATATTTATATCAGTTTCCCAAATATATTACATCTGGCATCCCATTCAATTCTCTCTATAACGCTAAACGCCTGTTCAAGGCTTTTTCCTACAGCCACTATTCCGTGATAGGGCAAAAGACCGCCTAAGCCTGTTATATTTAAAAGATGGCGTTTCCCTTGAAAGAATTTCAATACATTCTCCGCCAAATCCTTTGAATAAGCCTTTGCCTGCTCTACTAACTCGCAGTCTCCCATTTTTTGCGTTGCCTCGGTAACACTCTTGATTACCTTATTGGCTGCAGCAAAGACCATTACATATTCTGGATGCGCGTGAATGGAAGCATTGATCTCAGGAATGTTTCTGAGTAGAAGCTGGTGCATCGTGGCTTCTCTTGAGAGAACACCATTGCCATCTATAATATTTAAATCGTAGTCGCAAACAAGAATATCCTCCGGGGTTATCTCACAGTGTTTATTTTCCGACATCTTGGAAGGTGTTATTATCATATGCTGATCATTTAATCTGACGGCTGCATTTCCACCGGCAGAATTGGTAAGCTTTCTATCGAAAAGAAGTTTCATTGTTCGAGCCAAATTAGCTCTTTCTCGATAATAAAGAAAGTCGTTCATATATACTCCCCTTTGATCCATTATAAAATTATGTTTTATGTTGAATTGCATCCTGTATAAGCCGCTTTTCCATATCCGAGTTACCTGCCGGCTCCAAGCCGCACTCCTGTCCGCAGCTATACCAGCCGACACCCTCCGTTACTTCAAACTGTCAACATCTGGCATCGGATAATCCTTTGATGCATCGTCCAGGATCAACACCCAGTCATTTCCCCTTCCGCCTGAGGGAGGCATAAAGCTGCGTACTCCCCGATTCTCGTATTCGCCTATTGGAGTAGTACTGCCGTTTCTCGGGTCGTACCAATAAGCTTTTACTGTATGGCCGAATATTATCCCCATGTTCACCTTTATCATCAGGCCGTTGGGGCTGTAAATAAATGCATAATCTCCCCCGCGGGTGGCCCTTAAGTGGTTGGCCCCATCATAGTTTTCAGCGATAAGGCTCTGGTCGGGGATGCGCTCAAGATAAGGTCTTGATTCGATCAGCGCTCTTAAGTACTGCATCTGGCTGGCTCCCGGACGCATGAGTGCATCCTGCCAGCGCATAACAAAATACGAACTCGGTTCGGTACACATTCGCCAGACACAGTGGTGTCCGTAGGTGTGGCCAGCTGCCCCGGCAAAAACAGCCCAGTAGGCGGCTTTTCTCACATCAGCAGCATCAAAATAACCATTCGCTTCCTTGAAACCTATAGGATGATCTTCGTAACAGGGCTCCCCATCCAATGTTGGCTTAACGGGCAGCAGATCATAATCCTTTCTTACCATGTCATAATTTGGTGTGTTCAGAGCCCCGTGACCCGACTGAAGCATATTAAAATCCAACCATTCCTCTTCATGTACGTGATAGGATGACGAAAAACCTCCCGTCGGATGAAATGTCATAATATGCCTTCCTTCATCCCCTTCTGCAAGCCCCTCAGCCATTGAGTTAATAACAGCGAAATGCCTGGATGTTACCAAAGGCCGATCGCCGCCCAGCACCCATACGATATTGGGTCTGTCCTTATAGCGTTGGCCCAGCCATCTCCCGTATACCCTGGCATTGTCTTCATTAAAAATTACCGGACCTTTGCCCCAAGCTTTGTTAAATTTATCCCCCCAGGTTGGCAAAAAGGCTATGTACAAACCAAGGGAGGCAGCCAAGTCAATTATATAATCCACATGATCCCAGTAAGAATAGTCGTTGCCCGTCATGCCGGCGGATATATCGGGTAGCGTAGGGTCATATTGGCCACTGCTGTTTTTTAATAAAGGCACCCTGCCGTATGCATTCCCCAGGGTTAAACCGTCAAATTCAGCCAAGCCCACTGCCTGAATAACAGTAAACTTCTGCTGGGCCCGCTTTGTCAAATAGTATTCGGCCTCTTCACGATTTAGCCTGTGAAACAGTTCCCATGCCGTATCGGCCAGCCAGAAAAACGGGGTACCTTCCTCCTTTACCAGGAATCTCCGGTTTTCACTTATCTTCAGATACTGCATTCTTACATTGTCCATGGTTTGCTCACCTCTCATCATATATTCTTCAATCCAATCCCAATTTATGAATTGTCGCACATATGAAAAGAAATTGTCCCAATTAGCTATATGAAGGTAAGCAGTGCTAACAGGTAATATAGAGGCCTCAGAAGGAAACAACTGTGGGTGAGTCCATCATGGAATTTGGGTGAATACACAAACACGTCTGCTAAACCAACTAAATGTCCATTTACCTTTTATGGTATCATGTACCAAATGGCATGTCAAACATATCTGTATCATTTTGCCCATAAACTGTATTGCCATTCCATGGCCGTAACCCCCCCCCGGCTTATGGAAAAAATAATCTAAACAAGATATCACTTAACTTGACAAAATAAAAGCAGGACGCATGAGGATACAAATTGATATAATTATCAGTGAAACAATATAAATACAAATTCAAGGAGGCTGCATACATGGAAAGCATTACCGGAAGAGAGCTTTTGATACGAACATTAAAGCACGAAAAGAATCTTCCCAGGGTTCCATGGGTACCCTTTGCAGGCATTCATTCGGGAAAGCTTAAGGGATATACCGCTACCGAGGTTTTGACCGATGCTGATAAACTTTTTGAATCCCTTCTTGAAGTAAACAGATTATATCGTCCCGACGGTCAGCCGGTATTATTCGATCTTCAGGTTGAAGCAGAGATACTGGGTTGTGAACTGGTATGGGCTGAAAAAGCGCCGCCATCGGTCAGTACACATCCTCTAAATGACGATAAAACCATACACGAATACCTGCCTGAAAAAACAGACGGTCGTCTGCCCTTGATATTAGATGTTATGAAACGGTTCAAAGCTGAAGTAGGCAATACCACGGCTCTGTTTGGTCTAATATGCGGGCCTTTTACCCTGGCATCCCATCTGAGAGGCACCGAGCTTTTCATGGACATGTTTATGGACCCTGACTATGTACACAAGCTCGTTGAATATACCAGCAGTGTAAACAAGAGAATTGCCGAATACTATATAGAAGCCGGTATGGATGTAATAGCAATCGTAGATCCCTTGGTGTCGCAGATATCTCCCCAGCATTTTGCCCAGTTTCTGTCCGCACCGTTTACCGGAATCTTCAGCTTTTTAAGGGAGAAAGGTGTTCTATCCTCATTCTTTGTCTGCGGCAATGCCACAAGAAATATCGAGGAAATGTGCAAGACAGATCCGGATTCAATCTTTATCGATGAGAATATAGACATGGTAGAGGTAAAAAAGATCACCGACAGGTACAATATAGTGCTGGGAGGCAATATACCCCTTACCTCCATCATGCTGTACGGCACCCAGCAGGATAACATGAAATATGTAATAGATCTCCTGGATAAACTGAATCACCATAACCTTGCCATTGCTCCCGGGTGCGACATGCCATATGACGTTCCGCCTGAAAATGCCATAGGAGTACAGCAGGCCGTTCGGGATACCGAGGGAGTCAGAAAGATGCTTGAAAACTATCAGGTTTCTGATATTGATGTGGATATTGAGCTTCCTGACTATGATAGTTTGGAAAAACCTCTCATCGAAGTCTTTACCCTGGATTCGGCCACCTGCGCAGCTTGCACTTATATGATGAATGCTGTGAATGTAGCCAAAGAACATTTTGGGGATAAAATAGATTGTGTGGAATATAAGTTTACAACCCGTGAAGGTATTGCAAGGGTGAAAAAGATGGGGATTAAAAACCTCCCCTGCATATATATCAACGGGGAGTTAAAGTATTCTTCCATCATTCCCAGCCGCAATGATCTATTCAACAGCATTGAGGAGTATCTGAAATGAATGAACGAAACACTGGGAAAAACACTATCCCGGTATTCCTTATAAGCGGTTTCCTGGGTTCAGGCAAAACTACTTTTCTGCAAAATCTGTTTAAACTCTACGGAGAAAAAAAGATAGGCGTAATTGTCAACGAATTCGGGAAAATCCCCGTTGACGGTGCGCTTATACAAAAAGATGGGGTCACCGCCATCGAGATTGCCAATGGTTCCATTTTCTGCAGCTGCCTTGCAGGATCCTTTATTGAAGGATTAACAGCTATGGCTGAAATATACCTTGAGGCACTGTTTATTGAAAGCTCCGGGCTTTCAGATCCCTCCGGAATGGAAAAGATAATGCATGACATAAACCTAATTATCAACTACATCTATGACTACAGGGGAACCGTATGTATAGTTGATGCCACCAGGTACCTGGAATTGTCTCAAGCGCTGGAGACGGTAAATAAACAGGTGATATACAGCCACCTAATAGTTGTCAACAAATCGGATCTGGTGGATACTGAACGGCTGAGGGAAGTGGAAGCGTCTTTACGGGAACTAAACCCTTTCGCCCCCATCATAACAACTTCATACGGCAAAATAGATGCGGAGTGGCTGGAGCAGGATCTTAAAGATTTTCCGCTGCCTCCTCCAACCTCCAACCTGAATTGCCCGGCCAACAGGCCTGAAACCCTGGTACTCGAAACAGAAGGAGTTCTGGAAAGAGATGATCTAAGGGATTTCTTACTGTCATTTTCAGACTATACCTTTAGAATAAAGGGCTTTGTTCAACTCAAGGAAGGCTGGCACTATGTCGACGGAATCAGCAATACTATTAGCCTTGTCCCGGCAAAGGCACAATCGGCCAGTTCTCAGCTGGTTGTCATTCCAAAAACCGGGCAGTCGGTAAAAAGCCTCATTCAGGAGCAGTGGAGCAAATATTTTGATGAGCAGCTTGCCATTCAATAGTTTGTCAAAAAGGGCGTTGAATACACAACGCCCTTTTTACTATCTCAATTATATTTTTATTTATTTGAAAATAACTAACTTACGATGCAACAAAGGTCTTGGCCAGATCAGCTGCCGAAGCTGCGTCGGGTGCATATCCGTCGGCACCAATCTCGTCGGCAAAATTTTGGGTTACGGGCGCACCACCAACCATGATCTTCACTTTATCCCTTAAACCCGCTGCTTCAAGAGCCTCAATTGTATCCTTCATACCCGGCATGGTAGTGGTAAGCAATGCCGACATGGCCACTATACAATCCCCATCAAAAGATTTTGCTGCTTCTACAAACTTCTCAGGGCTAACATCAATTCCAAGGTCGGTAACTTCAAAGCCTGCACCTTCAAGCATCATGGCTACCAGGTTCTTCCCGATGTCATGCAGATCACCTTTAACTGTGCCTATAACCACTTTACCTATAGGCTTTACATCCCGTTCGGCCAACAAAGGCTTTAATATGTTGAGCCCAGCATACATTGCACGAGCAGCAATCAAAACCTCCGGCACATATACTTCGTTATTTTTAAAGAGTTCTCCGATTTCTCCCATTCCTACAATAAGAGCTTTGTTGACGATATCTTCAGGATTTACACCTTCAGCAAGCGCTGCTTCTACCAATTCCTTTACCTTTGGTGCATTACCGGCCTTCAACGCATCGGCGATCGCCCTAAAATCAGCCATTATTAAATCCTCCCTTTCATTTTGTTTATTTTTGCTGTATCTATTATAACAGGTTTGACCCCTGTTGTATCCGTGTAATCTTGTTAATCTTGGTGAAATCTTGTCAATACCTTGAGTTAAATATTCTTCCTGTAACGATTAGGGGACATACCCACGTACTTTTTAAACACTTTACTGAAGTAGCTGGCATCTTCATATCCAACCTGAGAAGCAATAGCCACAACCGACAGGGAGGAATCCATAAGGAGTCTCTTGGCCTCTTCCATACGTACCATTGTTAAATATTCAACAAAGGTTATCCCCAATTCCTCACGGAACATATGGCTTAGATAGTAAGGGCTTATATATATCTGCTGGGCCACACTCTCAAGGGTCAGGTTTTGATGATAGTTCTCCCGTATATATTTCAAAGCCTCTCCCAGGTTCTTTGCGTTTCGCACATTTCTGGTCTCGTATACCGTATCCATGAATGTGTCCAGCACTTTTACAAGCCAGTAACATATTTCATCAATCTCATTCATGTGGGATAGCTCTGATATAAAGTCATAGTTCAGCCCCAGCAGTTTATCCAGGCTTGCTCCTCCCTCTACAGCCGCTCTGGATATTACAACCACAAGTTCCAGGACCCTGGCCTTTATCAAGTCTATATTGCCGGCCGCCCTGAAAAAAATATCCCCTAACATTTCGTTCAAAATCTCTTTTGCACCAGTACGATCACCTAACTTAACCTTGCTCAGCAGTAGGTATTCCTTATCAATGGGATAAGGCACCGATTGGGCCCTGGATTCGAGTGCTTTTATGGTTTCTTCAGCCTGCTTTCTTTCAAATATGGCTTCAGCCAGCCTAGCCTGCTGCTCATTGAGTTCCTTCCTCTGCTGCAGCGTCAGCATTCCGGTCCTGGCGATATGGTTGGCAATAACAAACAATAGCTGGGCTGCAGCCTGAACATTTCTTCCTGAAAGCATTTTTACCTGCCGGCTGGCCACCATCAAAGCCTCACGGTTGATATTAAGATCCTGGGTAAGGTTCAAGAATTCCTGCAGAGCCATTTCATCCCATTCCCACATGAGTACCGGTCCACAGGAAATACTGCCTAAATACACGTCTTTGAACATCACCGGGGCAGAAAACTCTATCAAACCGGCATGACAGCGGAAGATATAAGGTTCTCCCAGCTTGGAAGCCTGTTTCCCTGCATAGCTCATAGACTGGTTGCATCTTCTTACCCCTTCGGGATCGGAGCGTATTACCTTACAAAAAGAGCATTGCCCCTCATACTCATCCGGAACTATTATAGGTTCACCCTCAGGGTTTACCAATAAAGCCCCTAAACCAGTAGCCAGCACGAACCAGTTCAGCATATTCTTTAACTCTTTTATGTCAATTATATCTTCTATTTTGACATCCTCTATCTTGATATCGCTTCCATCGTTGTAATAGGCATGTTCTGTATTCTTCAGCTGAGAAACCTGCATAACCACTCCTCTTCCACCGAAAATGCTACATATTCATACGTAATTATATCATAATCGGCCGTCATATACCACCCTTGTCTACAACTGAGCTCACCTTCATGAGGCTGACCATTCATCTATCTTTCACCCTGGATCGTCTTTGACATCCCTGATATTATTCCTCTCCAGGTTGCTCCCCTCCGTTCTCCTGATCGCCTTCTCCTGACTGACCATTGTCTCCAGGCTGATCATTATTCCCTGGTGGTTCCGGCGGCTCATCAGGTTTGCTATCATCAGGGTTGCTATCAATTTTATTAAATATAGTTCTAGCTGTATTGTTTAGCTCCTTGGTCCTTGTTTCAATGGCATTTATATCCTGGCCTTTTATCAGCTCTTGAAGCTGCGCAATCAGCGCATTCAGCCTTTCTTTGTCATTGTTGGATATCTTATCCTTTCTGTCATTAATTCCGGCAGAAACCGAATTAATTGCTGCTTTTGCATTATCACGTGCCTTTTTGAGGGCAGCATCGGCAGCCTTTTTCTCCTCGGCTTCCTTTTTCCTCTGAACCCAGGTCTGAGTTTGCTTATTTATATAGTCCTTCAATTCCCTTGCCGTTGATCTTACTGCATCCCTGTCCTCTTTTTCTATTGCCTGTTCCACCTTTTTTATATGCAGATCCACAGCCACCTTTTCATTCTGGGTAACATAATCGGTATAATCAGCCATGCTCTGCCGTGCGAGGCGTATAACGCCCGCGGCTTCCTTTATTGCAGCCTCCAATGCTCTCCGCTGTTCTTCCAATTGCTTCTTTATATATCTTACATCATCCTGCGGATCAATCTCTATATCAATCCCAAATATCTCCTTAACCATATCCCGTTTTTTGTCCTGATTAATTCCCCAATAGCTAACTCCGTCAATGTTCAAAAAGTCTCCAGGCACACTGTAAGTATGAATTTGGGAAAAATCCAAATTCAAAGCATATACTCCCAATGCAGCGATCTGCTTTAAATTTAAATTGGTATATACCTTACCGCTAAGAGCTTGATAGTACTGGCCAACCTTAAGGAGTTGCTTGGTGCTCTTGAGCTGTTCAAAAATAGCCAAAACCATTTTCTGCTGTCTTTCAATCCTGTCGATATCACCCCTGGGCGAATGCCTATTCCTGCAATAGTCCAAAACCTGCTGGCCGTTAAGCAGCTGTAGCCCGGGTTTCAACTCCCTTCCAGCCATCCTGACAGGAACATCGACATCAAACAGTACTCCTCCCATAACATCGATTATCTCCTTGAAAACGTTCATATCCACAGCCGCATAGTAATGGATCGGGACCCCGCCCAGAAAATTGCTGACGGTCTCAATGGTCCGTTCAAATCCTCCGCCGTCAAAACCACCACCCCATACAAAGGCAGTGTTTATCCTGTCCCGATATTTTCTGCCGGGTATTTTTACATAGCTGTCTCTAGGGATGGATATCATGTATACATTGTTGTTCTCAAAATCTATGGATAAAACTATAATGGTGTCAGTTCTGAATACCCGCATGGTCTCGTAGCGCTCGGTACTCGCATCCAGACCAAGAAGGAGAAGATTCAGCCTTTTTTCTTCAAACTGGTACTCCTCAACGGGAGGCTCCTCCGGAGGTGGTTCCTCTTCCTCTTCTTCCTCCTCTACCATCGGTGGAGGGGGAACATCCTCCTCTACAGGTTCCTGGGGTTCAAACAGGGATTCAGGGTTCATGATCTGATAGATGGTATATCCCCCATATACAACCCCCGAAAGCACAAATAGGGCAACTATAATCCATATAGTTCTTTTCTTCATAAAAGGCCATCCTTTCACACATCTTCCAAATTATTATACTACATATTTGAGTACCAGTCTCTACAAAAGTATAACAAATTATTGATGGAATTTACTAATATTTTACTAAATTTTAGCAATATTTTAACAAACTTGTAAGTTGAAATCAGTACAGCTATATCAGCATGCCCTTTGTTGACAGTTAACCAATCCCAAAGAACAATGACGCGCCGAGAAGGACGGTATATTGAGCTGATTTTCCAAAAAAAGACGGCTGCTTAACAGCCGTCCAAAGAAAGCGTCAGCTAATCGACACATACCTTTATAGTATGGATTTCGTACGGTCGGAAACACAGCCGTACCTTCTCTCCTTCCGTATGCAGCTTCTCAATTTCTTCTTCCATCATATTGACAAGGTGCACGGATTTAAAGGGGAACAGCAAGCGTATATCGGTAGTAGCACCAGCACCGCTGTTTTCATACAGCCTGACGATAACAGCATTGCTGTCTTCAGCCTTTTTCACGGCTCCGACAACGATATTGCCAGCTTCCACCTCCATAAAGGACATTGTATTGTTCATTGACCCATCTCCGGAGGAATCCAATGATATCACGCCTGGCGGGATATTAAGCTCATAACCCGCCCTGTCCACTTCTCCCTCCACATGATCTCCGGGATGCGGATACAGGGCATAGGTAAATTCATGGACGCCCTGATCGGCCTCATGATCGGGATATGTGCTGCTGCGAAGCAGATTCAGATCGATCACATTGTTCCGAACCTTATATCCGTATTTACAGTCATTTAAGAGGGCAACACCGTAATCCCCCTGGGAGAGATCCACCCACTTATGGGCACAGATCTCAAACTTGGCCATATCCCAGCTGGTGTTCTCATGTACAGGTCTTTTTATGCTTCCAAATTGTATATCGCAGACAGCCTCATTTGTAATTACATCAACCTCAAAGGATGTACGTAACATCTTTTGAGATTCATGCCAATCAACTTTTGTTGCAAAATCAATCCTTCGGCTTCCCGAGGTCAGTATGACCTCCTGTTCCACCGTTGAAGCGCCGTAGCGATAAACCTGCTTTGCTACCGCCCTGGGACCATCAACATAGAACTTGGCCGACTGCAGCGTAAAATATTCATATGGAATCTGATCATAGTAAACGGGAAAGTCCCAGGCATCTCCTTCGTCGTGATAAACCGCCAACCTGTTGCCATGGGAACCGCCGGATAGAACTTCCCTCTTATATTCCTTGTCAAATATGGATTCAATGCTGCCATCATCGGCAAATCTAATCCTGAGTTTATCATTTTCAAGCAGCTTATGTTCGACAACCAGCTCGCCAACCTGACACCGGTTTGCGGAAATATCCACAAGTGTGTATCCCATGGACGGAATTTTAACCTTTATCCATTGTCCATTGACAAAAAGCCATTCACTCCTCTCCCATGAAAGGGAATTGGTTATAATGACAGGCTGTTTCATATTCCCGGTATCAACTCTACTTATCAAGCACTGATAGGCTTTTTGTTTCAGCTCCTTTATTTCATCCATCATAATTTGATAGTGGGCAAGGGATTCATCGTACACCCGTTTTATGGATGAGCCGGGAAGTATATCATGGAACTGGTACAGAAGCAGTTCCTTCCATATCCTCTCCAGATCCTTTTGAGGATATGAATGCCCGCCGTTCAATAAAGCCAGAATACATGCAAACTCAAGCTCGCGAAGCTCAAACTCTATCTTTCTGTTGTAACGCTTGCTCCTGGCCTGGCTGGTATAGGTACCCTGATGTTTTTCCAGATACAGCTCACCAACCCAGGTCTTATATTTTCCCCTGTCCTTTTCAAGGCGTTGGAAAAATTTCAGTGCGGGTTCCTGTACAACAGGCACCAGGCCATCCAGATTCTTCTCACGCTTTAACCGTTCCAGGTGTTCCTCACCAGGGCCTCCTCCCCCATCACCTATTCCAAAAAGCATGAGACACCGATCCGAAACACCCTTATCCAGGTACTCCTTTTCTGCCTTAACGATAGCCCTGGGCGCCGCCGAACTGTTGTAAGTTCCCTCAGGGGGCATATGGACCAATATTGTGCTGCCGTCTATACCCTGCCATAAAAACGTATGATGGGGATACCTGTTGTATTCGTTCCATGAAAGCTTTATGGTCATAAAATAGTCGATACCTGTTTTTTTCATAATCTGCGGCAGCGATGCGGTATAACCAAAGACGTCGGGCAGCCAGAGAATCCTCATGTCCTGTCCGAACTCGCTTCTGAAAAACCGTTTACCGTATAATACCTGACGGATAAGGGATTCCCCGCCGGTAATGTTGGTGTCTGCCTCCACCCACATCCCGCCCTGAGGCTCCCAACGTCCGCTGAATACCTTTTCCTTTATCTTCTCGTACAGAGTCGGATAATAGTCTTTCATCCACTGATACAGCTGGGGTTGGCTGGCACCGAATACATAATCGGGATAACGCTCCATAAGGGCAAGGACAGTTGCAAAAGTGCGCGCACCTTTGCGTATAGTTTCGCGAATGGGCCAGAGCCAGGCCAGATCGATATGAGCATGACCAACAGCACTGATTGTCAGAGAAGGTGTTCCCCCTTTCTTGGCCAGCTCGGGAGCAAGGATCTCCCTGGCTTTCTCTGCTTCCTCTTCAGTAAATTCACGCAAAACCTTGCAAGCCTCCAGTAAAGCCGTAACAATGCTATGATATCGCGCCTTATCCTTTGGAGTGTATTCCAAAAGTTCGTACAGAACTTCCATATCGTAGTAGATATCCCTCATTGTTTTATTGCAAACGGCTATATGGGCTTCCTTCAAAACTCCGTTGTTCTTATATTCACCAAACAGATCGTTGCATGCCCCATCAGCCCAGAGATCTATCATCTCTCCGCCCCTGGCTTGTTCAAACAGGGGAACCACCCTTTTCCCGGGAAAACCCAGCGAATAGTCGAAGGTTGATGCCACCGTTGTCAACCCCTGGATCGGACAGCCGGCATCATCCACAATGCAGGCTTCACCGCTGATATCAATGAGAAGCACTACATTGCTTCCGGCAGCCGATTCCGGCACTATACCTGCAAAATGAAACCATCCGCAATCCCACAGATCGCCCCACTTATCACCAATTGATAGTTCTTTTCTGGTTCCCGTCATCCGTTGTTCAAAGGGCACTGGTTCCCGCGTTACCCAGACGGTGACTTTTAGCTCATCTACTACGGTGTATATAGATTTTTCAATTCTTTTAAGCATGTATCCCAGTTGCTTTATGATATTTCCGTTGTAAAAATAAGGCAATCAAATCCCTCCATAATACTTTATGAGCACCATATATTAAAAACTGTCTCAATCGTATGCTATCCACCGGTCCACAACCTGCTGTCTGTATTCCTTAGACAGCGATTTGAAGAAGGCGCTGTATCCGGTTACCCTTACCACCAGATCGGGATATTTATCAGGGTTTTCATGGGCTTCCAGTATTTTTTCCTTTGATACTACGTTTATATTTATCAGAGTTCCCCCCATCTCATTGTGAGCCTTTATATATGCTTTGATTATCTCCTTGCCTCCCATTTCCTTGACCAATTTGCTGTCCATATCAATTTGCAGGGGGGTTGAATTACCGTAACCGGATTGGACACCTGCGACAGCATTGGCTTTGGCGGTGGGAGCGGTACCTCCGCCGGGTAGAAAACCCGGATCCGGATCGGCGCTGTGGGAAATGGGATCTCCTGCATACCTTCCGTTGGGCGTAGCAGGCAGATTCCTGCCGTGGATATAAACATCTCCATGGGAGAAAATACCCGGCAGCACACGGAAGCCTGCCTTTGTAGGAGTGCCGATCATCAGGTTTGTATACATATCCGCGATAAGCTTTGCATAGTAGTCGGCTCTGGAATTGCCCGAACCGTACTTAGGTATGCTCTTAAACATCAAACGAATATGCTCCGCTCCTTCCCAATTATTTTTCAGTATGGTCTGCAACTCTTCCCAGGTTAATTTCTTCTCCTCAACTATAAACTTCTCTATAGCAGCCAGAGAATCGGCCACGGTAGCGAGTGCGGTAGCATCGCACGCAAAAATATATATATCAACGCCTCCATGCGACATGTCCACGCCCCGCTCTATTGGACCATGGGCGAACAGGTTGAGTACTATCTCGGGCTTGTTCAGGTGTTTGTACTTAACGTGCCAGTCCACGCCGTCCTTTATGATGTTTACCGCTGCCTCCAAATGGGCTTTATATCTCCGCATAAGATTCTCCATGCTATTCTCTTCATCCGACTCGATCATTTCATCCAAAGCAAGCAACAGCGGCTTTGCCAAACAAACCCTGGTCACGTCCTGCAGGCAGTATTCAATGCCGGGAAGCGCCGTCCAGTTACATCCAACCTTGGCCCGCATACGGGCAAGGGGAAGTGGGAAACCGTTACGTGCATAGCCCTTATCCAAACCACCGGAGCACGAAAATGATACACCGGTGCCGTCCTCAAAGAGATATTCTATAGCCTTGTCAAAAAGCTCCTCATTTGTATTCTCGTGCACCCGCAGGGCAACGTTGGCAGGGATCTTTAACCTGTGCATGGCCTCCAGAACCAGGAATGATATTGGATTGGACGCATCGCTCCCATCAGCGGGATTTTGTCCCCCAATCTGCCAGTAATGAGTATCGTTGTAGAACATGCTTGCCAAATACCATACTACTTCCTCGTCATCCTTTATTATACCCTTAGCCTTATCAGCTTCATAATACGGCAACAGCAGCTTGTCAATCTCCTGCCCGGCTCCGCCGTTAAAGTACATGCGATCCACACACTGGAACCAGCATATGAATTGCATTGCTTCCCGAAGCGTCCGGGGAGGATTATCTATAAGCCATTCGTTTATATCGGCAATTTCCAGGAGATTTTTCTTCACAAACTCATCGTCGGCCTTCAATGCCTCCTGCCGGGCATAATCCACATGTCGCTTAATCCAGCGCTGTATAGCCTCCACAAACCGTTCTTGCCCATCATAGAAAGTTGTATCCACCGGCTTATTGTATTTTCTGTAAAACCTTATTTTCTCGAGCAGGCCACCCCATCCAAGATCAAAACCGATTTTGAGATCGGGACCGCTGTGGTTCATACCGTACAAGCCTCGGGAGGTTATATTATACTTCTCAAATAAAGGTTCCTGTTCCTTAAATATATGCTGGGGTTTCCACGGTCCTCCCATGCCGGGCACATTTCCTGCCCAGGCCCCTGCAAACGCGCTCATGGGATGAATATATACCGGATGAGCGTCGAGATAGTTGGCAAAGGTTTTGGAAACCGCGTCCATACCATTTACGTATCCGGATTCAGGATCCTTCACTATCTCAAATTCAATGGGCTCATCAAAGGGGATCCAGCCATGATCATCAAAATTGTAAGACCCGAGCCTTTGCAGCTTTATGTCGTTGAATTTAAGCTTGGTCTCGTGCAGTGCATTGATTCTTTCAAAATAACTCGGTATACCCATAAATTAGTCCTCCTTTATTAATACTATAAAACCTGCCATCTTGGACAGCTCTTTTATTACCGCCGTCATATTTTATTATATTTTGTTAAACCGGCACGTATTCGCCGGCAAGGCTCTTAAGTTCAGACATAGCATCGGAAGCAGGTGTATAAAACGCATTCTCGTATTCCTTACCCAGCGCATCATATTTGACTTTCCCAAGGCTGTGATACGGCAGCAGGACATACTGTTTGAGATTCTTCATATCCTGCAAAAACCTTGCTATTGACAGAATTTCTTGTGGAGTATCATTGACCGAACCAACAACCGGTGTCCGCACTATAACAGGCACACCTTCACCATCGAGTTTCTTTAAATTATTGAGTATCGTATCTCTGTCGCCATGAATATACATGTCATAAATTATCCGGCTGTATGCTTTAACGTCGTACATGATCAGATCAGCATACGGCAGCAGGACTTCTAACCGCTCATAGCTATAGTTGCCTGCCGTCTGAATTGCAACATGCAGATTATGGCTTTTGATGCACTTCAAAAGCTCCAGGCAAAAATCAGTCTGCAGCACCGGCTCGCCTCCGGACAGGGTTACACCCCCTCCGGATTTTTCATAGTACACCACATCGGCCAGTACCTGTTCCATTACTTCATCTACAGTCATCGGTTTTCCGCTTAAAACCAACGCATTGACATAGCAGCTCTGTGTACAAAGGCCGCAGGCGGTACAATTAGTTCTATCAAATATATGTCTGCCATCATCTATGAAATGACATTTCTGCGGGCAGCATTCAACACAGTTGCCGCAGAAGACACAGCGATTAGGATAATACTGTATCTGACTTCTTGATACAAAGGACTCAGGATTATGGCACCACTCGCACCTGTTGCTACAGCCTTTAAAGAATACCGTTGTCCTTATGCCGGGTCCGTCATGAACGGCAAAACGCTGTATATCGAAGATCTGACCTGTTATCCTCTCCTTTCCACCTTCTCTTGCTTCATCAATATTATATACATTACCCATTTTGTTGCCCCCTAAATATTAGTTCATTTCATTTTTCCTGCCGGAACAGAAATATTTGTTTATCCATAAGTCTATCATAGTCAAACCACCATTTTCGCATTAGCAGAAATAAAATATACTGCCTGGTTTATAATTTGGTATTTCCTGATGGTATGACAACAATGAATCGCATTATACAAACATGTTAATATTAACCCTTGCTTGTGTCAAGTTTTCGCGAGGAGTTTTTTTTCTTATCCCTCAAAAGATTGGACTAACTCCGGAAATTGCCAAAAAACGAAAAAAGGGCTGAATGCCCTTATATATATCAAATTTGTTATACGTAGTTTAAGCCATTAGGCCAGGGCAGCGGAATTGGAAAGATTCTATCCCATGGCGCTCCATAAGGATGCCGGTTAAAGCCGGCAAACAAAAAAGTTGTCAATTCTTCTAAATCATGATATACATTCCCCGGTAAATCCTCTATCCCGCAAGGAGGTTTATCACCACCATGCCACATTTCCTCTACTATGGGATATATCTCCCTCCATAAGCTACTCTTGTTTGTAATCCTCACAGTGGTAGAGGGATAATACGAATTGATACCTCTAATGCCCTCTGAACTCAATATAGAGGACAGCACCGCATCGTATATTGGAACCTCCAATATTACTCCATTCATACCAGCATGCTCAAGCAGCTTGCCGGCAAGCCACCAAACAGCCAGCCGCTCTCCTGCATATTCAACAACTTTAAACACACCCGGCTTATTTTCGTACCCAATCAAATACGCCAGGGCGGAATCCTTCCTTCCCTCTCGAAAGGCCACAAGCGTTGTAAGCGCATCCACAGGGGGATGAACCATGGGTACGGCCTTTAACAGCACCGGAAATTCCATGCGGCTTCGTTGATATCTGACCGCTTCCCGCTGGTATACATCACAAAGAACACCCGTATCATCAAACTGCTTTGAGATTTCGTATTCCATTCCGCCCAAAGCCCAGTATGAATAGCTCTGTTTATCCAATACATAGGTAACCATTCCACCTGCTTCGACACATTGATTTCTTCTGTATAAGCCCCTGGTCCCGGAGATGGTAACTACACTGACCTCCTCCTCATTGAGCCGATCAAACACCATATTGAGGAGCTGAGTGCCGATTCCCCTCCCCCGATATTGGGGATGGGTGCATACCGCTCCCATATTAGCCATGCTAACCTTGTGTCCGTAGATAATACCAGTATTCCTTTTTATAGCTATATTGGCTATTATCCTTCCCTCATCTGCTGCTACATAAATGTCAGAGGCATTGTCGGGGCAGAATATGGTCGGAAACTGCCGACCCATTGTCGGTTCCATACCCCCTGATGTACGAAATACATAGTTAACCAGCTCTACGACTTCTTCCATCTCTTCCGGCCTGGCCGAACGAAATTCCACCACATATATTCCCCCTTACCGATTCTACTTTATATCATACATTAAGCTCTGCCGGCATTCCTTAACTTTTCAGGTAATTCAGGGTCAATCTGCATTACCATTGACTCCAATTCGCCATCGGACATAATCGTTGTTCTTCCCTTGGCATATTCATTATCTACCATTTCCTTAAGCTTAACAACAATGGGATCCTTTTTATCCACAGCCTTCTCACCTTTAAGGCCGTAATACGAATTTATCCAGTGAGCAAGACCGGCTAGTCCCGAATGCTGTCCTACCGCTACTTTTGGCGGACGGTTAAGTATCTTGCCGGTATCAAAGATATTATATATCTCCTCGTCCTTAAGAAGCCCGTCGGCATGGATCCCCGCCTGAGTTACGTTGAAATTCTTGCCCACAAAAGGCGTATTGGGAGGTATCTTATAGCCTATCTCTTTCTCAAAGTACTCGGCTATCTCCGTGATCACGGATAAATCCATGCCATTTGTATCCCCCCGCAAGGATACGTACTCCACAACCATAGCTTCCAACGGACAGTTGCCGGTGCGCTCCCCTATGCCGAGCAGAGAACAGTTGACCGCAGACGCACCATACAACCAGGCGGTGGCCGAATTGGTAACAGCTTTGTAGAAATCATTGTGTCCGTGCCATTCCAGCAGTTCGCTGGGTATGCCAGCAAAATGCCTTAATCCATATATTATACCCGGTACACTTCGTGGCAGAGCAACGCCTGGATAGGATATGCCATATCCCATGGTATCGCAGGCCCGAATCTTAATGGGTATACCGCTTTCTTCCATAAGCTTTTTCAGCTCGGTAGCAAAGGGCACAACAAAACCATAAAAGTCGGCCCTGGTAATATCCTCAAAATGGCAGCGGGGGCGGATATCATATTCAAGGGCCATCTTTACGACCCCCAGATACATATCCATAGCTTGTTTTCTGGTCATCTTAAGCTTCTTAAAAATATGATAATCGGAACAGCTTACCAGGATGCCGGTTTCCTTAAGACCCATTGACTTTACCAGTTCGAAGTCCCTCTCCGAAGCCCTGATCCAGCTGGTGACCTCAGGATACTTGTAGCCTCTCTCCATACATTTGCGTACCGCTTCTTTATCCTTGTCGGTGTATAGGAAAAATTCACTCTGCCGTACAATGCCGTTGGGGCCCGACAATCTGTGCAGCATATCAAATAGATCCACTATCTGCTTGACAGTAAAAGGGGCTCGAGCTTGCTGCCCATCCCTGAAGGTGGTATCGGTTATCCATATTTCATCGGGTACATACATGGGCACAAGCCGATGGTTAAACGACACTCTGGGTATGGAATCATACGGGAATAAATACCTATATAGATTCGGCTCCTCTACATCCTGAAGCGAATACTTATAAGCCGATTGTTCCAATGTATTGGATCTTTTACTGAATTCTAACATATCGTATAAATCCTCCTTTCAAATAACGGCCTATCCCGCATTAAAGAAAGCGGGTTGCATCTTTCATAGAAGGAAACTTGCATTGATGCAGGAATTGTTCCCTTAGCCTGCACATCAGCTTCCTCTTCCGAATATTAAATTCGGACCGACCCCGTCCTCATAGATTAAACTACCATATAACTTTTTGCATAATTTTATGTTTATCCCCTTGCCCAAACCTGTTGGGTACTACCGTTATAAACACCAGAGGCAGAAAACTATGAAGGAACGCATTACACTCTCTTGCATTTGCGTATAATTGTATACAGATACACATGCACTTGTCAAGATTATATATTTATTTTTTTATATTGACTTTGTAAAATCTG
Organism: Clostridiales bacterium DTU074; assembly: GCA_001513075.1. Taxonomy (GTDB): domain Bacteria; phylum Bacillota; class Clostridia; order Caldicoprobacterales; family Caldicoprobacteraceae; genus DTU074. The sequence continues at coordinate 20,045 of LFSE01000116.1, forward strand.
CTCTTTCGAAATATTTTATTTTCAATGTTGTAATCAAACAAGGCAAAAGAGATTTGCGGCAAATACCTGCCGCTTGATATGCCCTCCACAATATCGTATTCAAATATTTCTATATGGACCAGACGGGATATCTGTCTGGGAGTGTAGCTCCTCAAATGGGGCAGGAATTTAAGTATATTATTCTCATCCTTAAAGAACAGATCAACAGCTCTCCCCATACCGGGCATTTTCCTTGGCTCCAGGCCTGCCGGATAACGGGAGGGCTTGGCCTGGCTTACCCAATCAAATCGCATTATATTCTTTAACAGAGCGTGATCAATACCCTTTAATTTAAGCCCATACTCCAGAAGTATTTCATACAGGCGTATCTGGCTATAGGATAAGCCCCCATAGCCGTTCATCTCCCAGTATGCAGCAAAGTCCTCGAAAAAATCAAAAGGGTTTTTAAAATGGGCATCAATTATATAAGCCAATGTATACAGAAAACCGTGGGAATTGTAATATTTCTCCACCAGTTCCTCGAT
>LFSE01000116.1:20602-27634 GCA_001513075.1 Clostridiales bacterium DTU074
AGATGTGTATAAGAGACAGGGTACGGCGGATACTGAGTGTATTCATAGCCGTACTCAGCAGCCCGGATACGCAAGCCCGAACCCTTTAACAGCTTTAGAAAGCCCAGCTGAAGTCGATTGGGCTTCAGAAAGTATACATCATTGAATGAACGCTTAAACGACTCATAATCCTCTTTGGGCAAGCCGGCGATTAAATCAAGATGAATATGGATGTTCTCGTTGGCACGGATTTGGGTAACGGCTTGAGCTAAAGCATTAAAATCAGTTTTCCTTTTTATATCATCCAGGGTGGCAGGATTGGTGGATTGAACCCCTATTTCAAACTGAAACAGGCCAGGAGGAGCTTGTTTCAGGATATCAAGCATCTCCCGATCTATCAGATGTCCTGCCATTTCAAAATGAAAATTGGTATTTCCACCAAGCTCAAGGATGGTTCTAAATATCTCCTTTGCCCTTTCAGGGTTACAGTTAAAAGTCCTGTCTACCAATTTAACCTGGGATATACCGGCCTTAATAAATATTTCCAGCTCTTTTTTTACCCGCTCCAGAGAAAAAAACCTCACTCCCGAAAAAGTGGAAGACAAGCAGTACTGGCAATTGAAGGGGCATCCACGGGAAGTTTCGTAATATATTATCTTGTTTTCCAGGCCGGAAAAGCCATCCTCATAAGGAAACGGAATGGTATCCAGGTCGGCTATCAAAGGTTGGGGTGGATTTACAATAATCTTATCCTCCTGCCGGTATGCCAATCCCCTTACCCGGGACAAATCCCCGTCGTTTTTCAATGCATCCAAAAGTTGCCTGAAGGTTCTCTCCCCCTCCCCCATTACGATAAAATCAACTCCCGGGTTATTCCGGATTATATCTGCTGCATCAAAGGAGACTTCAGGCCCCCCCAATACGATCTTACAATGTTTTATCACCCGCTTTATCGTATCTGACACCATCAATACTTCTTTTATATTCCAAATATAACATGAAAAGGCTACCAAATCCGGCTTGGCAAGAAAGATCTGCCCCACCATCCGTTCAATTCTGTCGTTGATAGAAAACTCCATTAGTTCCATTGAGCTATGGTTGCTACAATAGGATTTAATGTACCTTAATGCCAGATTGCTGTGAATGTATTTTGAGTTCAGGGCAACCAAAAGTATCTTCATTAGCAGTAATCCTCCGCTCGTATCATTTGTCGATCAAAAATCCTGCTTAAACAAACCCGGTCTATCATAACAAACAGCCTGATTTATATCAGGCTGCCAATCAACCGTCAGATCGGGTCAGTCTTTTCAAACCGTGACTAACAATGACCAGCCCTCCAGCCAGTATATTAAAATAATACGTCATAAAACGCCATATAACCATTGACACAAATATCAAATTTTCAGGAAAAAACCAGCTGAAGAATAAATAAAATCCGCCTTCCGATGCGCCTGCAGCACCGGGGGTGGGGAAATAACACACTGCCAGGTACAGAAAAGTCTGAATAAATACCATATTCCACCATTCATCACCTTTAAGTTCAAAAGCCCTGTATATAAAATAGGTGATGCTGAAATAGAATATCAGCTGTAAGGCTGTCATGATGGCTATTACACATATGTCCCTCACATTCCCCCTAACCAAACATATACTTCTGTGAAAATCCACCGTAACCTTCTCCAGCCGGCTTTCAAACTTCTGTTTATCCTTTATTAGCTTTATACGGTGTAAAAAGTTCAATACTCCAAATACCATCTTTTTTATCAGGGTATGATTGGTTGACAGGGAATAGATAAGGAACACTGCCCCGGCATTGATTATAAAACCGATCAGTGAAATAAGAAATACTATCCATGAATATGATAATAAAAAACCGGATTTAAACAAAAAGGCCGGGATACAGAATATGGACAATACAATCTGATACATGAGAAATTTAATAATGAGTACCGAACTTGAATACCCGGCCGGAATCCCAAATTTAGCCATATAATATATCTGGACAGGCTGTCCGCCGCTTGCAAAAGGTGTAACCGCATTATAATACTGTCCTACCAGGGCAACTATCATGCTTTCCTTAAACCCAATGGAACCGCATATGGCAGCCAATAAGTATTTTATTATCAGGGCATCCATTATCCAGAACAAGACCATGCATAGCGCCGTAAATATGACCCATAAGGGTTTAAGCCGGTAGAAAGCCCAGCCAATATCCTTCAGGTGAGGATCCAATAAGCCGATTATTGCAATAATTAATATGTTAATTGCTATATATATCAATGTTAGATACTTCTTTTTTCTCATGATCGCTCCCGGTAAACATATATATTAGCCGAATGCTATAATTTGCGGCTATTTCCGTTTCACCGCTGCCAAAAAGGCTGGCAATAACAGCTAATTATGGTTTCCGATACACTATACATGGCTCTAGTACATGGCTCCTTTATATATACTGCCATGGTCCTGTTTGCACAATCATTTTCGTATAATTCTATCATATTTTTCAGCCTCTTTCCATGTTTTTTATAAAATTCCTAATTATTATGAAGCCATGCAGTGCATCATTCGGAATTATATGCCAAACGCCGATAAAAGGCCGGACAAATCAGTTAAATGAATAAAGCCGCATAAGCCCTCGGAACAGGGTATACGGCTTCAGCTTCCGATCTCCTGAACACAGGTTTCAATTATAGAAAGATTTTTCTCTTTCCCTACTTCTGACCATAATATGCATTAGGACCATGTTTGCGCAAAAAATGTTTGTCCAGGAGGGCTTCGGATATTGGCCCAACAGCAGGAGAAAGCACAAAAGTGATCAATGCCATTTTAGCCACCTCTTCCATTACCACCGCATTGTGAACCGCTTCATGGGGATCCCTTCCCCAGTTAAAGGGACCGTGCCCCTTAACCAATACCCCCGGAACATGCAGTACTTCCCTGCCTTTAAAGGTCTCCACTATTACCTTGCCGGTCTCAGCTTCATAATTCCCATGTATTTCCTCATCGGTCATATCCCTGGTACAGGGAATTTCTCCATAGAAGTAATCGGCGTGGGTGGTACCTAATGCCGGAATCGCCCGACCCGCTTGAGCCCAGCTAGTTGCCCAGCTGGAATGGGTATGCACCACTCCTCCTATTTCGGGAAAGGCTCGGTACAGCACAAGGTGAGTAGGCGTATCGGAAGAAGGTTTAAGCTTGCCCTCCACCTGATTTCCATCCAGATCAAGCACCGCCAAATGCTCCAGCTTCAATTCCGAATAGGGAACTCCGCTGGGCTTAATGACCACCAGCCCTTCCTCCCTGGAAATTCCACTTACATTTCCCCAGGTATAGATAACCAAACCCCTCCTGGACAGCTCAAGATTAGCTTCAAGCACGGCTTCTTTAAGCAATTTCAGCATTATTCATCTCTCCCCGATCTCTCTGAAATTAAAACAGTTTATCCCCATGAATGAAATACAGGAGATAGTTGAGAACATTCCAATCTGCCGCTGCACAGTTCCGTCACCATACTGCAAAAATTCTCCCACTCCATGGGGGTAATTACGGTTATATGTACCCTGTCTCCATATTCGGTTTGGATGATTTCCACACCTTTCTGGCGTAAAAAATATTCCACCTGACCAGCCAGAGCATAATCTATGGATATAACACCCCGCGGGCTCAATACCATACGAGCAATCCCCGCTTTATCCAGGACCTCGGCGGCAGTTCTTGTGTAAGCCCGTACCAGGCCGCCAGCCCCCAGCTTTATTCCTCCGAAATAACGGGTCACCACCACCAGCACATTTTGCAGCCCCCTGCTATTGATTACCTGAAGAATCGGCATGCCGGCGGTACCGCCGGGCTCACCATCATCGCTGAAACGCTGGACAAAAGATACCTGTCTTATTGAGTAGGCATAGCAGTGATGGGATGCATCGGGAAATTCGCCCCTTACCTCCTGCAGCCTGCTCAATGCTTCTTCTTCAGAAGCAACTTGGAACACGTCTCCGATAAATCTGGATTTGCGTATTGTTATCTCATGCCGCGTCCGTTGTCTAATGGTAGTATAGCTATGCCCCTGCATAATAACACCGATCCTTTTCTTCAAAGATGAAAGCCCATATCACATTATACCACGTAATAAGAGATTTTGAAGCTTTTTATTATATCATAAATAGAAGCCGGATCTTGAAATTGTATCTGCAATGCATTAAACTTAGTACATATACGGGCGTGTGCAGACATGTACAGCTGCATATAATCAGAACATTGCGGGATTATCCGGTATAGCGTCATGGCATCGGATATCCGGCAGCCAATGTTCAACCGTCCTATATCTCAGAACAAGCATAACGGCAGACATATGCAATATGGCCTTTACCGCCACGGATAAACAACAGCGTACNNCTACCGTCAAACACGATGCGTTCGACGACGCCTGAATAACAATAAAATGCGGGAGGGAAAAACATGAACAGAGGAGACATGATTGCAAGAGCAAAGGAACACTTCGGTAAGCTTATAGAAGAGCAGTTAGATAGAATAGAAATGATGAAAAGCCAGACACAATTCATCGACTATAGCAAGCTTGACACGCTTGTCATAGGTATTGTGGGGGGAGACGGCATAGGCCCATACATAACTGCCCAAGCCCAGAGGGTGCTGGAGTTCCTTCTGCAGGATAAGATGAAACAAATAAACATCGAATTCAAGGTTATTGATGGTTTGACCATCGAAAACCGAGTAAAGCACAACAAAGCCATACCCGACGATGTGTTGGAACAACTCAAACAGTGTCATTTAATACTTAAAGGTCCAACCACTACACCCCGTGCGGGAGATCCGTGGCCAAACATAGAGAGTGCAAATGTAGCCATGCGAAAGGAATTGGATCTATTCGCCAATGTGCGACCTGTCAGAATCCCCCAGGAAAAGATCAACTGGACATTTTTCCGTGAGAATACCGAAGGAGCCTATGCCGTTGGCAGCAAAGGCATCCGTGTTAATGAGGATCTGGCTATTGATTTTACCGTCACCACCTATGAGGGTTCGTACAGGATCATCAAGGCAGCGTTTGATTATGCCCGCAAGACCGGTGCAAACAAGGTAACGGTAGTTACCAAAGCAAATGTGGTCAAAACTACCGACGGCATGTTTTTGGATGTAGCCAGAGAAATAGCCAGTGAATATCCGGAAGTGGAGTGGGATGATTGGTATATAGACATCATGACGGCCAAGCTGTTGGATCCGAAGCGAAGAAATCAGTTTAAGGTGGTAGTGCTTCCCAACCTGTACGGAGATATATTAACCGACGAAGCTGCCGAGCTGCAGGGCGGAGTAGGCACAGCGGGCAGCGCCAACATTGGCAAGCGGTATGCAATGTTTGAAGCCATACACGGTTCAGCCCCCCGAATGGTGGAAGAGGGACGAGCACAGTATGCCGACCCCAGCAGCATCATACGGGCAGCAGGTATGCTGCTGGAACATATAGGCTATACCGACGAAGCAAGGAAACTTGATATGGCCCTGGATATATGCGGAACATTCGAAAGGAAATTGGTAGTCACGGGAAGAAGTACCGGAGCTACGGGCGCACAATTCGCCGATTATATAATGGAAACACTGTCGGATAACAACCTTGAAGAGCGTTGGCGAGAGTTTACAAACAACTAGGCAAGTAATTAAAGAAGAAAATACATAGGTATATATGTGATAAATCACCAAAAAATCATCAGGAAGCTGCATTAAAATATGCAAAAAGCCAGGGGCATGATGAATATCAGCCATCCTGGCTTTTGAATCATTTACTACAATAATAGCCAAATTATTATAAAATGCATATTTACCTTAAAGATAATGAGAGTCAGGCTGGCAAAGAAGGCCTGACTCCCATTACCCTCTAAAAAACGGATAGAGGCTATTCAGTATTTTTTTCAGTTTCCACTACCAGAATTCCCAGACTGCTGTTACCGGTTTTCCCTTCTTCATTTATCTCCTTGGCGGTATCCGAATCCACCATAATCCATATGGTTCCATCTTCTTTTTGAATGGCTTTCAACTTTTGCCCTTCTACTTTCTCTGAGTACATTTCCGGATCCAGTATACTGCTAGCATCTGAACCCTTTTCTTTTGTGTTTTCTTCCTGGTTCCGGGAAACACCTTTTGCCAATTCCTCCTGCGGCAGTTCCACTGCTTTTCCTTCATCAGCATAACCAGCACCGGCCAACACCTTTGGGAAAATCAGCAGATTCAATGCGATTATTCCGGCCAGATCCAGGACTGGAATCCCTTTGATTATCCATGACTTTTTCCGCCTCATGACGATACCTCCTTTCATTTATGTTTGGGATCCGATTTGATGTAATTCTCCCAACTCAGCTTTTTTCGCAATTTCTGTACATGCACATCCACAGTGCGGGTATCTCCCAGGTAATCATAATCCCAGGCCAGTTCCAGCAGTTTTTCTCGTGACAATGCCAGATTCCGGTTTTGGATGAAAACCTCTAAAAGCGCAAATTCACGAGCAGTTAGCTCCACAGGCTCGCCATCCACAATGGCAATATGCTCATCAAGCCTTATTTCTGCCTTGCCAGGCAGCATTACATCAAGTATGATCAAATAGGGATTTTCCTTTTCTAAAACTAGCAAAAACTTGTCTCCGTCATAAATCTGACGGTAGCTATGTCCCGCCAGTGACAGGTTCATGGCAATAAGATCACTTATTGCCTCATCATCCTCCACAATAAGTATGTAAGTCAAAGAAAATCCCCCTAAAGGCTTTTTAACTATGAAATATTTTAACATGAATTTGTTATGAACTTGTAAAAAAGTAATAAGGATATGTATGAAAAACTCATAAAGGCTGGATATGAAATACCGGATATGGTATTGAGCTTTGTACTAAACCTCCCAAAAATAAAAATGGCTCCTCAGGTTGGATTCGAACCAACAACCCCTCGGTTAACAGCCGAGTGCTCTACCGTTGAGCTACTGAGGAATTTTGAATTCCGGCAACGTCCTACTCTCCCAGAGGGTCCCCCCTCTAGTACCATCGGCGCTGAAGGGCTT